>JAUYJC010000120.1 GCA_030688735.1 Deltaproteobacteria bacterium | reverse complement strand
TCAACCAAACGCGAAATTAAGCCCACCATTTCCGTAGACACACCATTGCGTGCCAGGGTCGTTGTCTTCATACGCATCGCCTCCGTTTATGCGGTATGAAAACATTATAAATGGTATTTTAGTAAATTCCCACTCCCTAAGGTGGCGTTACGTCAACTTGGCCTTGATTTGTGGGCAGGGCTGGACAACTGCTCCCCGATTGGAGTAAGAGGCTTTTATAGCAACTGGCTGTCCCTCGATCTTCCTCGGGACGGTGAGTTAATCGACCCGTAGGAGGAATCGACGGTAAAAATTCGTCAGCTATTCGATGCCGAGATCAATCGCACACTGTCGCGGCACGAATCGCTACCGATAGCCGATAGCGATATGACAAAACTGCGGCATGCCGACTAATACGCGGCGAATTTAAGATATTTTTTGACTAAGTTTTGAAAAAGAGATATTGGTCAGGCGAAAAGTTCGCCTCTGAAGTCCTACACGAAAATTTGTCTCCCGCATACGGAGAATACTATGGAGAATGTTTGGGCGTCTCACCATCAAATTCAGGCTGCCTGGAGCGATTCGAGGGTTACATTCCAACACGTGTTTTCGTTTAATTCGCTTACTGAGCTCTGCGGAGAAATGGGTCGAAACGGGCTCCGCGGAAGGGTAAACGTGTTGGCAGTTGTGGCCCATGGCGGCTCGGATCTGGGGGGATCGGTACGCTTGGACAGAATCCTTACGGTTGAATCAGTAGGAAATTTCGATGATGAATTCCAGCTGTTACGGCGGTATATAATTAGAGACGGGTTTTTAATTTTCTATTCCTGTGCAGCTGGATTCGGATCTGCAGGTACTGAACTTTTAAAGAAAGTATCCGGGAAACTACCCACACGAACGATAATCGGCTTCACCGTCTGGGGAATAACAGGTCCTCATGGCGTAACCCATCCGGGTTTCATGGGCTTCACACACTACCCGGATGTTACTCGATCGGAAGGATTAATCGATGTCACGGGTCCGTACGCGAATTGGGCACGCGACGGCGAGATCATTCGATCTGCAACCTCCTAGGGTGCCTAATTGATCGTCGACGACGTATCCACTCGGGAGCACCCGTAAATAAAAGCACTCCAGCGAACTTGCCGGGGCACTCCGGCGATCTTGCACTCGCCGCCAGCTGCACAAAAAGTCGTCGACATACGCTGTCTGGCTCAGGAAACGGAAAAACCTATACCGGAACCGATCTGAAAGTGATGATTTCCGTAGCAAATCCGCCTGAAAACGCGCTACGTTAGCCGCGAACCCGGCCATCGAAGCACGTCTCGGAAACGAACCATTTTTTGGTTGCAGATATGAAAAAGCCAAGATTCCTTTTTGAGATGCCTCCGGTCATCGGCGACCAGCACCTGCCGCACAAACGCACCGTCGAAGCTATTTCTGTGGATTTTGGAGGCGAAGGCGGAAAATGGCCGTACGATCCCTTGAAAATTAAGGGCGTCAACCTGCGGTTGGCCGTTCCTCACAGCCGGGAGTTCATGGAGGCGTTTATGGGCGACAAACGCTACGAATACGCCATCTTGTAAGTGATAGGAATTTGCTTTGAGGTTCCGCCACCGAGAACCAAAAAAATCCCCAACAATCGCCCGCCAACCCGACTTTAAGAGCCGCAAGGCGCCGCCGCAACGAGCGAACTGGCCTCGGACCGCTATTCTGAGCGGACCATATCCGATAACGACCTGTTATGTCAACTTCGGCACTGCCGTTTGAAACAACTTAGGTAACCCGATCCTCGAACTCCCAGAAGCGCCGCGCTAAGCGACTTTTTTGCGCAGATCTTCGAGCATCTTTTCGGGAGAATTCTTGGTGAGGATGCGGCCGAACTGGCTTCGATAGTTGGCCACCACGCTGATGTTCTCAATGACGAAATCGTAAACCCACCATTGGTTGTTCTTGGAGATCAAGCGGAAGTTGATCGGGGTCTCGGTGGATCCCGACAGCAGTTTGGTGTCGACTTCGACCCGGTTCTCTCCGAGCGCTCTTTCTTTCCCAAAGACGATTTCCTGGTCTTTATAGGAGAGGACCTCGTCCATGTAGAGTTTTTCGAGGAGCGCTTTATAGAGCTGCATGAATTCCTTTTGTTGGTCAGGATTCAACTTGTCCCAATTCCGAGACAGGGTGCTCCTCGCAAGCTCGGCGTAATCGAAGGTACTATCGAAAATCGCCCGCAGCCGCTTTTTTTTGAGATCCTTGGCGGAATCGCTCTTGAGGGCCGGATCTTTCAATATCGCGAGCACCTGGTTGATGCGCGATTTGATCGTGTCGAGCCCGGAGTCGGCATGAACTTGAACCGCCATCAGCGAGAACACCAGTAGATTGAACCCGATGAACCACTTCCTCATTGGCCACCTCACTTACTTTCCTTGGATTGCTTTTTCTCCACGTCTCCGAAAGCGTACTTGCTGATGAGCTCCATGATATCGACGGGCGGCTCGGTGTCGGTGATGGTTGCGCCGGCCTTCAACAGGCCGCCGCCCCCGCCGGCGTCTATTTTTACGTACCGGTCGCCCAGCAAACCGTTGGTTTTGATCGAAGCCATGGCGTCATCGTAGATCTTGACGCCGTTGCCGATGCGCAGTTCCACCACCGCCACCTGATCTTTCTGATCCATGGTAAAGCCGGCCACCCTGCCGATCTGCATGCCCAGCATCTCCACCGGGCTGCCCACTTTAAGGCCGGACACCGAGGTGAACTTGGCGAAGAGCGGATAGGCATTGTCGCCCAGCATCGAAACATCCCCGAGCTTCAACGTCAAGTACGCCACGCAGACAAGACAAATTACCACAAAAATCCCGATGGTGGTCTCCATCGAATACTTTTTCATGACAGGGGCCTCCGCCTTTCACGCCAGAGCATTGCCATCATCATATGAGAAACGACGTAATCACATAGTCCCCGACCAGAACGACCACGCACGAGAGCACGACCGCCGCCGTGGTGGACAGACTGACGCTCTTGGCGCCGTGAACGCCTGCGCGCATGTGCGTGAAATAGCCCTGAAAGCTGCAGATGGTGGAGACCATGACCGCAAAGATCAGCGCTTTGAGAAAGCCGCCCATGACGTCCTTGGTGTCCACCCCGACCTGGATCTGATCGAGGTAGACCCCGGCGTTCAAGCCGAGCAGCATCACGCCGGTGAAATAGCCGCCGATGATGCCCATGGTATCGAACAGCGCCGTCAGCAGGGGAAAGCTCAGGATCGCGGCGACGATCCGCGGGCTGACCAGGTAACCGAGCGGATCGATGCGCATGGTAGAGAGCGCGTCGATCTGCTCGGAAATGCGCAGGATGCCGATCTCCGCGGTCATGGAAGAGCCCGCTCTGGCGATAATCATGATCGCCGTCATGACCGGGCCCAACTCCCTGATCAATCCTAATGCGACGGCCGAGCCCAGGACCCCCTGGGCGCCGAATTTCGCCAGGGCGTAATATATTTGCAAGGCCATGACCATGCCGGTGAACAGGCCGATCAGCGACACGATCGCCATGGTCTTGGCGCCGACATGGGACAACTGCTCTAGGATGCGGGGCACCTGGTTGCGCTGAAATATCTGCGCGCAAGCCTTGGCGAAAAATATGGTCGCTGCGCCGATGTCGTTGACCCAGCTTATAGCGACCCGGCCCAATGGAGCGAACGGCGATGGCATAGACGGCTACTTGGCCACCGATCTTCGTTTCCCGGACGGACTGCGCGCGTGAATTTTATTGGCGTCCATGATTGGATTTCCCCGCCTCCCAAGTCCGCGATGCTACCAGATGTTGCGGAACCCGCGCAATGGCCTGGCCTGTATTTTCGCGGCGAAACCAGATAACTTGTCACGCGATCGGGACCAATGCGCCGGGGGGGATTCCTATGAAATGCCCAAGCTGTCATGTTGAGCTTGCCGGAGAACCGAAATATTGCAGCGAGTGCGGTTCTAGCATCCAATCAGGTGCGCCGGTTCAGTCTTCCGCCTCCGGCTCAGGATTCGTCGCTACCCAGG
>JAUYJC010000119.1 GCA_030688735.1 Deltaproteobacteria bacterium | reverse complement strand
CTCGACGACCATTACCAAAAGCTTCAACGCGAGATGCTGGCCACACTCCAAACACTGAAAATCGCCGCTTGATCTTTGGACCCTATGACAAACATGTTAGTTTTAGTTTTTGGATAGCAGTGCAGTTACAGAGGATTTGTTCGATTTGCTATTTTTAGGTGATTTTCTCTGCGCCCTCTGCGCCTCGGCGGTGCAAACTCCGATACCTGCTCCACAGAAAAGCCTGAAGAACCGAACTTTTTAAACGGCTTGAACGGTCCGGCCGCTAGCTGTATTCGCCCTGCCGTCTCCCCGGAACGGCGAACGCGAACAGCGCTAAGGTTACCGCCAACAAGATCATCGCGCTGAGCGCCAGCGACCAGTGGACACCGATCAGTCCCCCAGCCACGCCTACGGTAACGCCGCTGAACGCTTTCAACCCCATGCTGGTCATGGAAAAAAGTCCGATCAGACGCCCGCGCAAATGCGGCGGCGAGAGAATCTGCACGATGGTTTGGGCCATGGAGAAGAACGTGAGGTTCAGCAGCCCGGCCACGAAAAGCAGCGCCAATGACAAAGCGTAACTTGTCGACAGCGCGAATCCCGTGATCACGATGCACCAGAGGATCGCGCTGATGATTGCGGTCTTGACCCTCGGCGGTAGCCAGCCGCGCCCCTCAAGCATGAACCCGCCGACCACGGCGCCGGCGGCGTTGGCACCGAGCAGAGCGCTATAAGCGAAGTCGGCTTTTTCAGTGCCCAGATCGTGAGCGAACTCAGGCATGGTCGCTTGGAACGCGGTGCCGACAAAGAAAGACACGCACCCACCCAGCGCCACCATGGTGATGATCGGCCGGTTTTCGGATATCTCGCGAATCACATCGAAGGCGTCGCGCCAACCGATAGCTCGCCGCGCGGGCACCGCCCCTTCGCGGCTGTGGCCCGTGTAGGGTACCGTTAGCAACCAGATGGTCAACGGCAAATAGATCATGGTATTTACCACCAGACCCATGGAAGGACTTAATAAGAGCATCAGCGCGCCGCCCACCCCGGGACCGAGGAGAATGCCCAATTGGCGGCTCGTGGAGTTGAGCCGCACGGCGCTCTGCAACTGTTCGGCGCCGACGATGTCATGAATCAAGAGTTGACTGGCGGGCCCCCAGAGCACCCCGGCCATGCCGTGAATGACCAGCAAGACGCAAGCGTGCCAGATTTCAATGCTGTCGGTGAAGAACAAAATCGCCCAGGCCGCGGAGACGCCCATGTACATGATCTGCGCGACTTGGATAACCTTGCGGCAATCGTAGCGGTCCGCCATGGCGCCGAAATAGACGGAGAACAACAGAAACGGCGTCCAGTGCACCAGCACCGCAAAGCCGGCGAGCACTGGCGAGCGAAATTTTTGATAAAGCAGCCAGTAGCTGATCACATGCTCAATATTGTCGGCCATCATCGCCAGCATGTTGGCGATAAAGTAAGCGCGGAAATCTTTGTGATGGAGCGCCGCGAAGGCGACTCTTTTATCGGAACCGGTGATTGGGGATGCTTTGGATGGATCGCTGCCGGATGCCACTATAAACTCCGTTCCAGCCGCTCTTCGCCCGTCTGCCCCTGGGCGGCAAAAGCAAACAGCGCCACTGTCACGGCAAGCAGCGCCATCGAGCTGACCGCCAACGACCAGTGGATGCCGATCAATCCGCCGACCACCCCAACGGTGACGCCGCTGAAAGTGCGCAGGCCGAAAACCGACATGGAAAATAGACCTATCAATCGTCCGCGCAACTCTACCGGCGCCAGCAATTGCACGATGGTCTGGGCGATGGAGTAGAAGGCGAGGTTGAGCGCCCCGCCGAAAAACAACAGGGTCAATGACAAAACATAGCTGGTGGAAAAAGCGAAACCGGTCATGATGACGCACCAGAGGATGGCGCACAGGATCGCCGACTTGACGGTCGGCGGCAGCCACTCCTTGCCATCGAGCAGAAACCCGCCGGCCACCGAACCCGCCGCGTTGGCCGCGAGCAGAGCGCTGTAGGCGATATCCGTCTTATCGGTGCCGAGGTCATGGGCGAACTCGGGCATATTCGCGTGGAACGCGTTGCCGACAAACAGCGACGCCGCGCCACCCAGCAAAATCATCGTGACGATCGGCCGGTTCTGGGCGACCTGTCGAAGCACGTCCAACGCGTCCCTCCAGCGCGGCGTGCGCCGCACCGGAGTGCCTGCGCGGGTGTGCCCCGTATACGGAACCACCACCAACCAAATGGTGAATGGCAGATAGATGAGCGCGTTGATCCATAATCCGGCGGGTGCCCCGAGCCACAACATCAGACCGCCGCCTACCGCCGGCCCGAAAAGGATGCCCAACTGCCGGCTCGTCGCATTCAAACGTACCGCGCTCGGCAGATCCTCCGAGCCAACGATATCGTGGATCAACACGATCTCCGCCGGGGTCCAGAACACCCCCGCGACGCCGTGAACGACGAGCAAAACGCAGGCGTGCCACACTTCGATGGTATCGGTGTAGAACAGAATGGCCCATGCCACCGAAACCGCCATATACATAACTTGCGCGATCTGGATTAGCTTGCGGCAGTCGTGGCGATCGGCCAGCGCGCCAAAGTAAACCGAAAGCACAAGAAAGGGCAGCCAGTGGCTGATAACGGCGAAACCGGCGAGGACCGGCGACTGAAATTTTTGAAACAACAGCCAGTAGCTGATCACATGCTCGATGTTGTCCGCCATCATGGCAAGCATCGTCGCGAAGAAGAAACGGCGAAAATCGCGATGCTGGAGCGCAGCGAAGGCAACCTTCTTTGCAGGGCGAGCGGTATTTTGCAGGTGCGAGGCAGGGTTCGTCGAAACCAAGTTGTTCTCCAGAAAGGAAGGCAATCTTCTTGGAGATAACGGATAATGGCGGGCTATGCAAATCGGCGCTAGGCGGTTCAAAGTTCCATGTTCAAAGTTCAAGGTTCTGAGATTGCCACGCTCCTCGATCCCTAAATCCTTGAACTTTAACCCTGAACTCGGAACCGCTTTCGCTGGCGCGATCACCTGCGTCCCTGGGAGGGGCGCGGAACCATAGGGTCGCGCACCGGCCCGCCCGCGCCACTGGGCCCGCCAAAACGGGAAATTCTTGCTTTGGACTTTCGCTTTTGGCGCAACCCGGTGATAATCAAACGGCATCGAGGCACTAGGCTGAAATCACCTTTCACATCTCTGGGGCGAATCTATTACGGCTGGCGCATGGTCGGCCTGGTCTCCGCCATGCGGATTCTTGGCGGCGGACTGCACAACTACGGATTCACGGTTTTCTTTCTCCCTCTGAGCCAAGACCTCGGCTTGAGCCGCGCCGCTACTTCGCTGGCGTTTTCCTTGGCGCGCGCCGAAGGCGCCATCGAAGGGCCGTTTGTCGGTTATTTTATCGACCGCTTCGGGCCGCGGCCGATGATGCTCATCGCCACGTTTTTGACCGGCGCCGGATATATCCTGCTCGCCTGGGTCGACAGCTACACAACTTTTCTGATCGTCTATCTCGGCATTATCTCCCTGTCATTTACACCCGGATTCGTCCACGCCTCGATGGCCGTCGGCAATACTTGGTTTATTCGCTACCGGGCGCGCGCCATGACCGTGATCAGCTCGGCCGTGCCGATCGGCGGTACTCTGCTCACGCCGCTACTGGCGATGACGGTTCACGCGTGGGGATGGCGTTGGGGCGCGATTGTCGCGGGAACGCTTTTTCTGGTCATCGGCATACCGCTTGGAATGGGTGTGCGTCCTTCGCCGGAAAGCATGGGGCTACTACCGGATGGAGATGAGCCGCCAACTCCAGCCGCTGACAGCGATGGCGCACATATTTCATCGCTGAAGAAATCAGGCGAGACCGATCCCACCCTGCGCGAAGCCATGAAGACCATCGTGTTCTGGCTCTTCGTGATTGGCATGACGGTGCGTGTGGCGGCTTACAGCACGATCAGCGTGCATTTCATACCGATCATGGTGTGGAAAGGCTTAACCCAAGAGCATGCCGCCGTTTTACTCGGCGCCTTCGCTTTTTTGAATTGGGCCACCCATTACGTCGTCGGTCCGATTGCGGACGCGGTCAATCGTCCCAAACTCTTGGCGGCCTGCCTGCTGACCGGGGCGGGCTCGATGCTGCTACTGATCTGGGGCAACGGCCTCTGGCCCTTGTGGCTATTTACGATTCTCTTCACCGCGATCGAGGCGTCGTTTCCGGTCGTCTGGGCAACCATGGGCGATTTCTTCGGTCGCAAATACTTCGCTACAATCCGCGGCACCATGTCTTTCTTCTACACTTGGGGTGGGGTGTTGGGTCCGGTCGTCGCCGGCGCGATTTATGACCGCAGCCAAAGTTATGTCGCAACCTTGTGGGGCCTCAGCGGAATCCTGCTGCTCGGCGCAGTTCTCACGGCAATGCTGATCAAACCCTGGCAGTCAATCAGACCGTCGAAGGTGGAAGGTTGAAGATCGAGAATGGAGGATAGAGAATCGAGGATTGAAAATCGCCATCTTCCATCCTCTATCCTCGACTTCCTTTCATCCATTCTCGATCCTCTATCCTCGACCCTGCACTCACTATCCTCGATTTTGACTTAACTTCGGGTCCAGCGCGTCGCGCAGAGCGTCGCCGAGGAGATTGAAGCTCATCAGCGCGAAGAAGATAAAAAGGCCGGGCAAGAACACTTGCAATGGAGCGATGAAAATATTCGTTGCGGCGTGGGTCAAGAGGTTGCCCCAACTCGGCGTCGGCGGTTGGATGCCGAGACCGAGAAAGCTCAGCGTGGTTTCGGCGCGGATCGCCGCGCCGGCGTCAAGGGTGGCGGAAACAATGAGCGGCGCGAGAGAATTGGGCAGCAGGTGGCGCAGCATGACGCGCCAGCGCGATGCGCCCAGGCATTGGGCAGCCAGCACAAACTCTTGCTCGCGAAAAGATAAGACGGCGCTGCGGGCTAAACGCGCGGCGTTGGTCCATTCCAGGGCCACGAGAATGATGATGATGTTCAGCAACCCCGGCCCGGCCAATTTCGACAGAACCAGCAGCAGCACGATGCGCGGGATCGTGTAGATCATGTCCACCAGGCGCATCAGCGCGTTATCCAGGACGCCCCCGACATACCCCGCCAGGATGCCGACCAGTCCGCCAAGTATCACAGTGCTGATGCCGACGGTCAGTCCCACGGCGAGTGAAACGCGGCCGCCGTGCATAATGCGCGTCCAGGTGTCTCGGCCCAATTCGTCCGTGCCCAGCCAGTGCGTCAACGACGGTGAGTGCATGCGCTCGGACAACGAGACCTGATCGAGCTCGTAGGGCACCATGTGTGGGCCGGCAACGACGAGAAAAAGCAGTAATACGAAGAAAAAGAACCCGGCGTAGGCGATGCGATGGTGTTTGAAGCGGCGCCAGACGGCGCGCCAGTAACCGATTTGTTCCCGACTCTCTTGCATGGAGGTCAAGCGCCTTTAGCGAAGCAGAGATTGATTTGCACCCATTGATTCTCCCCACGAAGCACACGAAGGCCACGAAGGTTTCGGAAATTGATATTTCTACAATTCTTAACTTCGTGCTCTTCGTGGTGAAGTATGCCTTTTCGTCTTTGGTTGCGGCTCTGCCGCGCTGTGATCTTCGTGGTGAATATTTCCTCCCCAGATAATTCTCGGAATCGCCGCATTATACCCCCTCCCCTCTAATGCCTTCTACGATCTCAGCTCTGATACCGGATGCGCGGGTCGAGCCAGCCGTAAAGAATATCGGCGAGCAGGTTGAAAAACACCACCGTCACGGCGATGATCATCACCACGGTCATTGCGACCACGAAATCATTGCCCATGATCGAGGTAAACAGCAGCCGGCCCATACCGGGGTAGGCGAAAACGGTTTCCACAACGGCCGAGCCGCCGACCACCCGGGGCATGGTGACGGCGATGATCGTCACCACCGGGATCAGCGCATTCTTCAGAGCATGGCGCCCGATGACCACTCGTTCGCTCAGTCCCTTAGCGCGCGCAGTCGTCAAATAATCCTGGCGCAAGACTTCCAACAGGCTCGAACGCATGAAGCGTTGCACTTGGATTATTTCCGACGTAGCCAGAACCGTCACCGGCAGGATCAAATGCTTGAGCCGATCGACGGTCGCTTCCCACGATCCCGGCGGTAGCTCGGCATTGACCAGTCCCGAGGTCGGCAACCAGCCGAGCTTGACGGAAAACACGATCATCAACATCAGCCCCAACCAGAAGGCGGGCACCGAGTAAGCGATAAAGGTCGCGCCGGTAAGCAGGTAATCGCCGATGGAATATTGCCTGACGGCGGAAAAAACCCCGAGTAAAATGGCGATGGACTTGCCGATGACGACCGCCGACAGGGTCAGCACGAGCGTGTTGATCAGCGCCGGACGAATGATATCGAAGACCGGTTGGCCGTACTCCCGCGAATAACCGGGGTTGAGTTGCAGCAACTGCCAGAGCCATTTCCAGTACTGCACGTAAACCGGATCGTCGAAGCCATAAATTCTGCGCAGGCGCTCGTAGTCCTCAGGCCGCAGGCGCGGGATATCCTGCAGCATCCGGTAGAGCGGATCGCCGGGCATCGAGTAAAGTAAAAAAAAAATCAGCGCGGAGATGACCAGCAGCAGCGGAACGGTCTGCAACAGCCGCCGAATGACGTAGAAAAGCATATAGGGTTGCTGACAGCGAAAATCAATCCACTGGCATCAGAACTTCCTGAGTTCCGGCTTTGAACCTTGAACGTGGAACCTTGAACTATTTTTAAACTTTATCCCAAGTATGCGTGTTCCAACTGCTCGAGTTCTGGCCGCCGCTCTCTTGCCGCGGCGTGATGCCGGTGAGGCCTTTTTTCACGACCAGCACTTCCGGCGAATAGTTAAGCGGCAAGTGCGGCAGTGCTTCGCTGAACATCTTGCAAAACTCGATCTGAAGCTGCTCGGAGCGCGCGGGGGGGACGATCGAGTTCAATTCGTCCAGGATCGCGTCTTTTTTCGCATCGTTCCAACCGGAAACATTTTCCGGGGCAAACTTGTTTTCCTGCGTCGGAATATTTTTTGAGTGGAAGCGCTCCTGCCACTCTTCGACGGTGACGTTGTGCGAGCCGATATAGGCGCCCGGCCAGCGGCTGCGGTTATCCGCCGAATTGAGCAGCCGGTTCGGCATATTCTTAATATTCGTGCGCACGCCGATCTTCTTCCAATAATCGGCGATGATCGCTTGGGCCTGCTCATGATCGCGCCGCTCGGCGATGACGCGAAACTCAAACTCCATGCGCTCGCCCTTGCCGTTGGCGAGCAACCCGTCGGCTCCGGGTTTCCACCCTGCTTCGGCCAAGAGTTTCTTCGCGCGTTCCGGGTCGTATTTGTAAACCGCCGAGGCCGCTAGGGCCTTCTTGTAGCTCTTGCGCACCCGCGACAGCGGCAGGTGCGAAACCACTTTTTCTCCCTTGAAGAGATTGTTGACCATCGCGTCGCGGTCGATGGCGTGGAGCAGCGCGCGGCGAACTCTGACGTCACCGAACCACGGATTGTCGCGGCTCAGGCTCAGCCAGGTCCAGGAAGCCGGACTAACGTGGACTTTACCTTTTCCCGCCTTCTCCCATTGCTCGCGCAGTATCGTCGCGCCGTCGAAGGAAATTGTGCTGCGCATGCAAAAATCCACTTCCCCGGCCATGACCGCGGCTAGATTGGTATTGGTGTCTTCGACGGTTTTGTAAGTAATCCTGTCGATTTTCGGCTTGCCCAGGGCAAAGTCGTTGAACGCTTCGAGCTCCATACGCCTTCCCGCATCCCACTCAACCACGCGGTAGGCGCCGGCGCCGATGAAATTTTTATTCCAATAAGGCAGGTTGGCGAAGGCTTTCGTGTCGCCGCCGTTGAACGCGTCAAGCAGGAGATGGCGCGGGAATGCGCGCACGTGGGTGTATTGGATCGCATGGGCTTCGTTGTACAGATCGTTCCAGTGAATCGCGATGGTGAGGTCGTCGGGCGTTTCGATTTTCGAGATCATCTCCGGCACGAGCCGGTCCGGCATGGGAAACTCGGGATGTTTGGCAATCTGCCAGCCGAATTCGAAGTCCTTCGAAGTGTAAGGCTTGCCGTCATGCCATTTGAGTCCGGGGCGAAGTTTGTAGACCGTGACCATGGTCTTTTTCTGCATGTCGATCTTCCATGTGCCCTTCTTGACCGACGGCAGCTCCACAGCGAGCACCGGCGCGCGTTCGAGTGTCACCGGATTCTGTCCGACGAGGCCGGCGTCGACCATCGATACATGCTCGGTCTCACGCCGGTTGTGATAGCCGAGGCTGGTGACCTGGCGTTCGCCGTGGATAACGATCCGCTTACGCCCAGGTTGCGCCGCAAAGAGCGTAACGCCCGGCCATGATATGGCGCTGCTCGCCGCCGACACGCCGGCCAACTTCATGAACTGCCGCCGCGTCAACGCCGCGGGCTTTGGTCTCCTGGAAAATTCTTTTCGCCGCTCTGACATAAAAACCTCCCTATGTCTTTGCATTGCTGGTTTTCCCGCATCCATATAACTAAGGGAGTGGGAATTTACTAAAATACCATTTATAATGTTTTCATACCGCATAAACGGAGGCGATGCGTATGAAGACAACGACCCTGGCACGCAATGGTGTGTCTACGGAAATGGTGGGCTTAATTTCGCGTTTGGTTGA
>JAUYJC010000116.1 GCA_030688735.1 Deltaproteobacteria bacterium | reverse complement strand
CGTTCTCCCCGACAAACCGATCCCAAACGCCTACTCGATATCAACCGCGGCCACTGGACCATCGAAAACAGCTGCCACTATATCCTTGATTGGAACTTCGACGAAGACCGCTGCCGGATTCGCACCGGCCACGGCCCCGAGAATGTCACCCGCTTGCGCCGCTTCGCCATCGGTTTGATCAAGTCTAAAGGCGCCAAAAACGTCGCTCAAAAAATCCGCTAGCTCAACAAAAATACCCGCTTGGTCTTCGACTACCTACGCATGACCGCTAACTCCTGCACTGCTCGCCTCGCTTGAGATGAAATATGGAGAACAAATATACCGTGGGGTGAAAGCCGGTGTGAACTTTGACGACATCCGCTCATTCGTCGTTCCACTTCCCCCCATCGACCTGCAGCCGAATTCGCCCGTCGAATTCGAGCGGTGGAGAAGCTGAAGAGGGCGCAGCGTGCCTCGCTAGCAGAGCTGGACGCGCTCTTCACCTCGCTCCAGAACCGCGCCTTTCGAGGGGAACTATAGGAGCTTTCGTTTGCCACAGAGGTTGCTATTATGTAAGAAAAATAGACCAGTTTTTCTTACAAAGCAGCCATGAAAAAGAACACACAAAGCATTGATAATACTATTCTTAGCCGCATTTACGGCTCAAAGGGGGGTGCGATATTCAGTCCCGGCAGCTTTTTGGACCTCGGCAGTCGTTGGGCGGTGGACCTTGCGTTGCACCGGTTGGTCAAGCGCAAAATTCTGCGGCGTCTCGCCCGCGGACTTTACGAATATCCGCGCGAACATCCGGAACTGGGAACCCTGTCGCCCGATCTCGAGAAAGTGGCGCGGGCACTGGCCGGAAGACATAGGATTCGACTGCAACCGGCGGGGGCGTATGCGACGAACCTACTTGGGTTATCCGAGCAAGTGCCGGCCAAGGTGGTGTTTCTGACGGATGGCCCGTCGCGCACAGTGAAAATCGGACGGCAGGAAATCCAGTTGCGCCGCACGACGCCACGAAACATGACGGTGGCGGGGCGATTGAGCGGATTATTGATGCAGGCGTTCCGGCACTTGGGCAAGGCGCACATTACGCGTGAGCGGATAGAGCACTTGAAACGCACGCTGCCGGCGAAGGAGCGACAGCAGTTGCTAAAGGATCTGCCGCTTGCGCCCGCATGGATGCATCCGCTATTCCGCGAACTTGCCGAGAGTTGATTGGTGAAACTGGAATTCTTCAAACGCTCCGTGTCGGAGCAGGCCCTAATCATCAGGGAAACGGCGGCGCGGCGCGGTGTGCTGCCGGTGATGGTGGAGAAGGATTTCTGGGTGTCGTGGACGCTAGCGGTGCTGTTCGCGCATTCGGAGTTCGGCGGGCAACTGGTCTTCAAGGGCGGCACGTCGTTGTCGAAAGTGTTCGGCGTGATCGAACGCTTCTCAGAGGATATCGACTTGTCGGTCAGCCCCGAGTTCCTGGGCATCAGCGAGGAATGGATGGAACAGGCCGACAGCCGGACCAAGCGCACGAAGCGGATGCAAGAACTGGAAGCGGCGTGCATCGAATGCGTGCGTGATCGGTTTGTGCCGGAGTTGGAGAGGATCGCCCGTGAAGCGCTTGGCGAACATCCAGGCGGCGTGGCATGGATGGAGTTCCAAATAGATGCCAACACTGATTCGCCGGTGGTTCTGTTTCATTATCCCTCCAACGAACCCACCGGATTCGAATATCTGGGGCGCCTCGTGAAGATGGAGTTCGGATCGTTGACGGACCAAAGACCGGTGGGAACTCGCGCGCTGCGGCCGTGGCTGGCGGAGGAATTCCCGAAGCAATTGGGAGATTTCCGCTGCGAAGTAGTGGCCTTGGATCTGGAGCGCACCTTCTGGGAAAAGGCCACTATTCTGCACGCGGAGTATTATCGCGATCCGACGCAAGCCATGCGCGAACGTTTCTCGCGGCATTACTCCGACGTGGCCGCGCTGGCCCGACCTGAAATTGCTGACGGCGCTCTAGCTTGCGAGGAACTGCGACAACGCGTTACGGATTGGAAGAGCCGCTTCTTCGCGGCAAATTGGGCGCGTTATGACCTGGCCAAACCGGGAACCTTCCATCTCGTGCCGCCTGAGTCTCGCCGGGCCGAATTGGCGAGAGACTACCGCGCGATGCGAGACATGTTTCTGATCGAGCCACCGCCGTTTGAACGATTACTGGAGTCTCTGCGCGGTCTAGAAAACCGCATCAATCGAAGTGCATGAGCAACTTCGCCCTCCTCAAAGCCGAATGGCCCGACTTGCACGACGCGGCAACGAAGGCGGAGGCGCTGGTTTATCCGGATTCGCGGAGCGTTTGCTTCCACGCCCGCCGGGCGTTGGAGCTAGCGGTTCACTGGCTTTACAAACATGACGCTGCTCTAAAGCTTCCCTATCAAGACCACCTGAGCGCTCTGATTCACGCGCCGTCCTTTCGGAACGCCGTTGGCCCGGCCACCTTCGCAAGGATCAAAGTCGTCAAAGACCTGGGAAATCTCGCTGTTCATAGTCACAAGCCGGTGCGGCAACTCGACGGGCTGACGGCGGCGAAAGAACTCTTTCATGTCACGTTCTGGCTCGCGCGCACCTATGCGCGTGGCGCGAAGCGGCATCAGGAGTCCCAAACGGGCTTCTTGAAGGGACCACCCGCCTGTACGATCACGAATGGCCTCTTATTCCTCGCCTCTTTCGCCTCTCGGTTCGCGCCTTGTTATTTCTCCGGCAATAGGCGTAAAATCCTAAAAATTCAAAGCTCTTGGAGGTTGGTTTCTAAAGGCAAGCTATGCCGACTCCAGAAGACCTAGCCAGGGAAAACATCGACGCGCTGCTCGATCGTTGTGGTTGGGTGGTGCAAGACAAGAGCGCGGCTAATTTGTCGGCGGGCCGGGGCGTCGCGGTGCGCGAGCTTTCGTTCAAGACCGGCGAGCCGGATTACACGCTCTTCGTCGACGGCAAGGCGATCGGGACCGTCGAAGCCAAACCTGAAGGCCACTCTCTGATCGGCGTCGAGGAGCAATCCGAGAAGTACGTCAAAGGCGTTCCCTTCGGTCTTCCTGCCTGGCGCTCGCCGCTGCCGTTCAGCTACGAGACCACCGGCACGGAGACCCGCTTCACCAACCGCCTCGATCCCGAGCCGCGCAGCCGCAACGTGTTTGCGTTCCATCGTCCGGAGACCTTGCTTGCGTGGGCGCAGGCGGAGAAACAGCTCAATCAGCGTCTCCGCGAATTGCCGTCGCTCATAACCGACAACTTGTGGAAAGCGCAAGTCCAGGCGATCAAAAACCTCGAACAATCCTTCGCCGCCAACAAGCCGCGCGCCTTGATCCAGATGGCCACCGGCTCGGGCAAGACCTTCACGGCGGTCAACTTTACTTACCGGCTGGTGAAATATGCCGGCGCCAGGCGCGTCCTGTTCCTCGTCGATCGGGGTAATTTAGGCGAACAGACCCATAAGGAGTTCCAGCAGTTTGTCTCGCCGGTCAACAACTACAAGTTCACCGAGGAGTTCATCGTCCAGCAGTTGTCGCGCAACCTGCTCGACAGCTCCGCGCGCGTGGCGATCTGCACGGTCCAGCGTCTGTATTCGATGCTCAAGGGCGACGCCGAGCCGCCGCCGGACCTGGACGACCTCGGTATCGACGCTGCCGAGTCGCTCTACAGAGAGCCGCTGCCGGTGGAGTACAATCCCAATATTCCCATCGAAGAGTTCGACTTCATCATCACCGACGAGTGCCACCGCTCGATCTATCACCTCTGGCGCCAGGTGCTGGAATACTTCGACGCCAATCTCATCGGTCTCACCGCCACGCCGTCGAAGCAGACCTTCGGCTTCTTCAACCAGAACCTGGTGATGGAATACAACCACGAGAAGGCGGTGGCCGACGGCGTCAACGTCAACTACGACGTGTACCGGATCGACACCGAGATCACCTCCCAAGGCTCGAAGATCGACGCCGGCTTCTATGTCGACAAACGAGACCGACAAACGCGCAAGAAGCGCTGGGAGCAGCTCGACGACGATTTCCAATACGACGCCAAGCGGCTCGACCGCGAGGTGGTGGCGAAAGACCAGATCCGCACCGTCCTGCAAACTTTCCGTGACAAGCTGTTCACAGAAATCTTTCCCGGACGCGCCGATGTGCCGAAGACGCTGATCTTCGCCAAGGACGACTCCCACGCCGAGGATATTGTCGATATCTGCCGGGAGGTTTTCGACAAAGGGAATGACTTCTGCAAGAAGATCACTTACAAAACTACCGGCGAGAGTCCCAAGGACCTAATTCAGAAATTCCGCAACAGCTACAACCCGCGCATCGCCGTCACCGTCGATATGATCGCCACCGGCACCGATGTAAAACCGTTGGAGGTGGTCTTCTTCATGCGCTCGGTCAAGTCGCGCGGTTTCTTCGAGCAGATGAAGGGCCGGGGCGTGCGGGTGATTTCCGAAACCGAAATGGAGCAGGTGAATCCCGGCGTCAAGCGCAAGACTCGCTTCGTCGTCGTCGACGCTGTCGGCATCTGCGAGCGCGACTTGACCGACTCGCGCCCACTGGAGAAAAAGCGCAACATCTCTTTCGACAAGCTGCTCGACGCTATCGCTCTCGGCAACCGTGAACCGGAAGTTATCGAAAGCCTCGCCGGACGGCTGGTTCGCTTGGAGAAACGCTTCGACGAAGCACTTGTGGCGGAAGTTCACGAGACCGCAAAAGGCCAGACTCTATCGCAAATCGCTCAAAGCATCCTCGAAGCGACCGATCCTGACAAAGTGGAAGAGGCGTCCCGCCTCTTGGCTCGGGAATCTCAGCGGCGAGACGCCGCTGCCACTCTTAATTACTTCGATCCAAAGGAGCCTGTGGCGTTCCTCTCAGGTGATTTGCCGCACTGGCGGCAAGACGGAGCGACCTATTTCGTGACCTT
>JAUYJC010000291.1 GCA_030688735.1 Deltaproteobacteria bacterium | reverse complement strand
CATTTCAAGGCGCTGACGGCTGAATGGGTGGATATCGCTCTGACCCTTGCCAAGGAAAAGCTCCGGGCTGACAAAGAGCGTCACAAGGGTGAAACTCTAGCGCTCGAACAAAAACAGCGCGCGATTAGGGGTACCAGATCCAGGTACACGACGATGTAGCAGACGCTGCTGTTTTTCTACACCCTAGATCAAGACTAATCGGCATCAGATCTCAAACGCGACGCTGGCGTAGCCAACGACTTTGCGCATCGGGCTGACGTCACCCGAATGGCAATGCTTGAGCAGGCGGGCGCGCTTGACGCCGAGGGCGGCGGCGGCGAAGAGCATGACGGCGGTGGGCAGGACGCCGCACATACTGATGTTTTTTTCTTCGACGACTCTCAAGAGTCCCGGCGCATCCACGGCTAAGACCGGCTCCAACGCCATGCCGTCCAACTTTTCGGTTTCCTTGGGCGAGAGGTAGTGACTGAGATCGCTGCTAGCCAGGATCAGGATTTTTGACTGACCGTCGGCAGCGGTCTTACACAGATCGGCGATGGCCGCGCCCAATTCGGCGCACTCTTCTTCCGCCAGATGCGACAGGGAGATCGGTAAGAAAGTAAAGTCAGCTAGGACCCGCTCAAGGAACGGCAACTGAACCTCGATACTATGCTCCTGGGCGTGGGCGGGTGCGTCTGGTTTCAGGAATTTAACTCGCGCTTCGAGACTATTGCTTAGCCCTTGGTCGATGGCGAGATCGCCCAAGGGCGTTCGCCAAATTGGCCACGGGCTGAGCGAGGCTCTATGACCTCTGGCCCAGTGATTGACGCCCAGGACGATAACACGCTTAACGGCTGGGTCGAGAGACGAATAGAGATGGGCGGCGCAGGGCCCGGAGTAGATGTAGCCGGCATGGGGTACCATGCCGGCGATCATCGCAGATGACGCCGGTCTTGTTCCCTGCGGCCCCAGCGAACTCGAAACGAAACATTCATCGATGAGTCCGTTGAGTTCTAAAGGGTCGGCCGGATAAAACGAGCCGGCCACTGCGGGAGATCTAACTTGTTCCATGATCCCCCTGGGATCGAATCTTATGGCTCGACGACCGTGACTTCGAGAATGCCGATGCCTTCGATATCTCCTTCCACTTTGTCGCCCGGCTTGAGAAAAACCGGCGGTGTGCGAGCAAAGCCGACGCCCGACGGGGTTCCCGTGCTGATGATATCGCCGGGCTCCAACGTCATGCCCTTGGACAGACTCTCGATGGTCGTGGGAATGTCGAAGATCATGTCGCGGGTGTTGCCGTCCTGCATGACTTGGCCATTGACCCGGCAGATGAGCCGCACCTGCTGGGGGTCCGGCAGCGCGCTCTTGTGCACGATCCAGGGGCCGATGGGACAAAAGGTGTCAAGCGACTTGCCTTTGAACCACTGGCCGTGCTGGCGCTGCAACTCGCGGGCGGTCATGTCGAGACAAATAGTGTAGCCAAAGACATAGTCATAGGCTTTCTCTTTAGGAATATCCTTGCCTTTTTTTCCCATGACCACCGCGAGCTCGACCTCCCAGTCCAGCCTGTCGGTGGCTTTGTGTTTAATGACCTTGCCTAGGTGGCCGATTACCGACGTCGCCGGTTTGGTGAAGAATACGGGGTATTCGGGATATTTGATCTCCAGTTCGCGCGCCCTGGCGCCTTCGTCAACATGTTCCTTGTAATTGATCCCCAGCATGACACAGTTCTTTTTCGGCGCCGGGATCGGCGACAGCAGTTTGACCTGGCTCAATTTTACCAGCGCGCCGGTAGCGGTGAGCTTTTTTAGCTCCTCCGGGCTCTTACCGGCAACATATTTTTCCGCCTTGCGCGCCACCGCCACGGCCTTGGCGCCGGCACCGATAAAGGCCTGCATGGTTGCCAGAAAAGGTGGGTTGCCGCCCTTCAAGTAACGTCGATTGACCTCGGCGAGATCGGTGATTTGATCCTGGGGACCGATCAACCCGACTCGCTGCTGGTTCTTACGTGAGAATGTGACAAGTCGCATGGTTTCCTCCGCGTGAAAAGTTTCGAACGGATTAGTTAATCCCCGATACCCAGAAGCCGGCAAGCGTTGGCGCCGGTGATTTGCTCTCTTTCTCTAGCGCCGATTTTCGTGCCGCGCAACGTTTCCACCGGTTCCGGGTCGCCCATGTCATAAGGGTAGTCGCTGCCGAGCAGCACATGGTCCGCGCCGAAGTTCGCCACGAGATACTCCAAAGCCGTGGCGCTATGCGTGATCGTGTCGAAATAGAAAAGTTTGAGGTATTCACCCGGCGCCTTGGCGATCTTCGAAGCCGACGAGCTCTGGATGCGATAACCGCGGTCTAGCCGGCCCCAGGTGTAAGGCAGAAAGCCGCCGGCGTGGGCGAGCAAAAATCTGAGCCGCGGAAAACGCTCCAAAACCCCGCCGAAGATACATTTGGCCATAGCCAAAGAAGTGTCGGTGGGATTGCCGATCAGGTTGGCGAGATTATAGTCTTTCATCCGCTCGGAGCCGACCACCTGTTGCGGATGGACAAAGATCAGCGCGTTTAAGGCTTGCGCCGCCTCCCAAAAAGGGTCCAGGCCCGGATCGTCGAAGTAGCGGCCGTTGATATTCGAGCCGATCTCAACGCCACGCAAGCCGAGCCGGGTCATGGCGCGCTCCAACTCCGCCGCCGCCTTGCGACTGTCTTGCATCGGCACCGAAGCGAAAGCGACAAACCGATGCGGGTGCGAGGCCGCCGCTTCAGCCAGGCGGTCATTGAGCCAGCGAGCGAATTCAAGCGACTCCTCGGCCTCCATCCAATAGAAAAAATAGGAGCTAGCGGGGGAGAGCGCCTGCATATCGACGCCCTGGTGATCCATGATCGAAAGGCGCAAATTGAGATCGGAGAACTCCGCTTTGAGATCGGTTAGAATCGCCTTGCCGGCGCGCGTGACCATGCCGCGGCCGCGCTCGTTCTTTTCAAGCTTGAGACCGTGGCGCTGACCGACCTCGGTGGCGACTTGCAAGCTCTCCAAAGGAACGTAATGGGCGTGAACGTCGATGACCATGGGTGTCTGTGCTGCTCGGACAGCTACCGGACGGCACGGCGAATGTCAAGCTAAAGGAGAAATCATGGCTGGATACCGACATGCCAGGCGGAACAGGAAGATTGAGGGCGATTGCGCGCGGCAATGAGCGGTGCCGAGAAAATTTGCCTAAGTTTGGTTTGCCTGTACGATTGAGCTTTGATAACTTTTGCTCATGCGCAGGAAAAAGCGTGAAAACCGCGCCACGATGCGCGAAGGCGACCGTATCTTGATCGACAAGGGGTTCTCTAAAAAAGTAATGATCATCGCGCGGGTCGAGATTCCCCATTCCAACGAAAAGATATTCGTCTCTAAATCGGGCGGCAAGTTTACCATCGGATTGAAAGTTTGGAAGTCTGATTTTGCCTGGAGCGAAAAAAACCAGATGTGGGTGCCGAAACATTGAGCGCCCATCCTCGCGCCGGCCACCCGATTTGGGGCGGCGGATATTCGTTCGCGACACCCTTTGCTGGGCGTGGCTCACTCGCAGTGCGGTTTAAACAACCCTCAAACGGAAATCTTGACTCGCCGTGAAACGTGATTTTTCAGCCGCCGTCGCGGACATTGAAAATGGCAAGGGGCCCCGGCTACTGATGCTCTTCGGCGATGATTTGCAGGTGCAGCAAGCTTGCAAGACCGTCGTCGATCTCTTGGTTCCCGAGAACCAGCGGGGCTTTAATCTCGAGCGCTTAGACGGTCGTGCGGCTACCTGGGATCAAATCGAGGCGTCGCTGATGACTCCGCCGTTTTTTCCAGGCAAGAAAGTAATTTGGGTTGAGAGCGTCCCCTATTTCGTCACTCGCGAACAAAAGGGCGAGTTGGGTGAAAAAATTCTCCGACTTTGGAGTGACGGCCTGCGCGAGGAAGCGAGCAAAGTCCTCATGGATTTGCTCGTCATCGAGGGTTGGACCCAAGAGCGTTGGGAGGAACTAGGGCTCGCGCCATCCGGGCCGTTACTGGAGCTCCTGGGCGTCGACGGTCCGGAGGCAAGAGGCGACGCGGAAGCGCTTTTCGCTTATTGTAAGAGCCGCGGATTGGATTTCAACGCGCGCAAAGCGGCCGCCGGGCACAGGCTTTTTGAGCTGTTGGACCAAGGGCTTCCCGAGTGGGATTTTCTTTTGCTCACGGCGCTCCAGGTGGATCGGCGCTCGCGTCTCTACAAACGCTTCGATGAATTGGGCGCCGCATTGTACGTCGGCCCGGAGCGGGACCGCTACGGCAAGATAAGCCGGGAGAGCTTATTGGAATTTATCAATCAGCGCCTAAAACAAGCGGGCAAGACGTTGGAGCCGCGCGCGCGGGAAATGATTCTAACGCGGTCCGGCGATAATTTGCGCGCGCTCGACCAAGAGCTGGAGAAGCTATTCCTCTACGCCGGCGAACGCCCGACCATCAGCGGCCAGGACGTTGAAGCGGTTTTCGCCGATCAAGGCGAGGGCTGGATCTTCGATCTCACCCGCGCCGTCGGCGAGGGTGACCCGGCGGCGGCGCTAACGCATCTGGCCCGCCTGATCGCCCAGGGAGAGCATCCGTTGAGACTATTGGCTACCCTCGCCGGAGAAATCCGTAAGCTTTTGGCAGCGCGCCAGTTGATCGAGGGAGAGCTGCGCGCGGTTTGGAAACGCGGCATGAGTTATCCGCAGTTTCAACAGCGTGTCTTGCAACAGGGAGCGCCTCTGCTCACGCGCAACGCGTATGCGGATTACATGTGCTTCGAGCGAGCGGATCATTTCTCCGTCAGCGAGCTGCGCGCGCACATGGAAGGAATTTTCGATGCCGATCTGCGCTTGAAATCGAGCAGCAGCGATTCTCGGCTGGTCATGGAAAGGCTGCTCCTGGGGATGTGCCTGCGGCCGCGCGGCAAGAGAATCGGAGAGCTTAAGGCGGCAATGTGAGGCAACGCCGGTCGTTTTCCCTGATGGTCATTTTCCTTTGGATTCTCTGCGCCGTGCCGTTAGCGGCAGAGATGGTTGTGCAGGCCTGTTTCAGCCCCGCGGGAAAATGCTCGTCACTTATTATCCGTGAGATCCAGCAGGCCAAGAAAGAGCTTCTCGTCGCCGTTTACGCGTTCACCAGCGATGAGTTGGCCGCGGCCGTGGTTCAAGCGAAGAAACGCGGTCTGGCGGTGCAGGTGGTCATTGATCGGGATTTCGACGCCGGAAACGAGAGATCGAAAGGGAAATTCCTGGAGGCGCAAAGGGTTCCCGTGCGCCGGATCGGCGCGGGAAAATCCACTCCGGCGGATCGAGAGGCGGGTCTGATGCACCAAAAATTCGCCGTGCTCGATCGCAACATTCTGTTGACGGGTTCGTACAATTGGACCCATTCGGCCGATCGGCTGAACGACGAGAATCTGCTTTTATTCCGGGACGCCGGACCCCTGGCGGAAGAGTATCGAAGAGTCTTCTCGCTACTGTGGGAGAGGAAAAATTGAAGCGCATACCACCGGGAACGGCAATCGCCGTCGCCATCGCTTTTGCGGCCGGACTTTTTTCACATGTTCTATATCGGCGTTGGAATCCCTCGTCACCGCAACCGGAGCCCATAGGCACAGACGGCGGGATCGCCGCGCCCAACTCCGCACTTGAGCCGAAAAGCCATCGCGTCACCTATATGCCGCTGGGAATAGCTGCCCAGGTCCCGGCGGAGATGCCGCTGCTTCCGGCCCGCGACGTTGAAAAAATCCGCAGCCTCACCGGCAGTCCCGCGCGGGTTCGCGGCCGCATCTTTCGGGTGGGGCATTCGGCGAAGAGCAACACTTATTTCTTGAATTTTGGACCCTCTCGGGAGGCGCTTACCGCGGTTATCTTTGCGTCGGCTGCGGAACTGTTCGAAAAAAACAAGACGAATCCCAAGAGTTTTGAAGGCCGAGAGGTCGAGGTTCATGGACAAATCAAGGATCATCCTCAGTATGGCTTGGAGATTATTCTGGAGAACCCCGCGCAGATCAAAGTGCTCAACTGACTGAAGGTTTCGAAAACTATGCGGTGGAGATAGGAAAAAAATATGACCGAAGAGAAAAAAAAGTGCATGATCTGCGCCAAGCCAGTCCTGATACTCAAAGGCGGCATCTGTGAGCCCTGCCAGGACCGCATTCGCAGAGAAGCGCTGGGAGAACAAGCCGGCATCGGCGAACGCGCCGACCGAGAACTCGCAAAGCATGGCGTGAACCCCGGCAAAAAACAGCCCTCATAACCTGTCCTCAACGCTAAACAGGGGGGGCAGCCAATCTAGACTATTGGATTCCCGCCGATTTATTTCGCAGGCAACTGTTCACAAAATTTCAAAGATGATATAAACTTGTTTTATTGCTTTCGCACAGGCCTAGATGTCCACCAAATTCACCAAGGTAAATGCAACCTCGAGGTTTGAAAGGCGGCGGTCGCGTCGCTCCTATCTGCTTTTTCTAGCGGTGGTTTTGTATTTGGGATCGATCTCAGTTTCTGTCGCTTGGTCCTTTTCCCCTGACGAGGATTTAACCGCGCGCGCGGCGGTTTTGATGGATGCGGCCACGGGTAAGATCCTGTACCAGAAAGATCCGGATCTGCGCCTGCCGCCGGCCAGCACGACGAAAGTCATGACGGCGATTCTCGCGCTGGAGAGCGGCCGAAAGCTCACCGAGACACTCACGGTATCGAAGACCGCGACCCGAGTCCCCGCAACCAAACTTTATCTTCGTCCCGGGCAGAGCCTGACCATCGAAGACCTTCTCTATGCGATCATGCTTTCCTCCGCCAACGACGCCAGCATGGTTTTGGCTGAAGGAATAGGCGGTTCCGTCGAGCACTTCGCTGACCTTATGACCAAACGAGCGACTGAACTGGGCGCCGCCAATAGCCATTTCGCCAATCCGCACGGACTCACGGCGGTGGACCACTTTTCCACGGCCAGGGATTTGGCGGTTCTATTTCGCTACGCGATGAGAAACCCGACCTTTCGCGAGGTCGTGCAAACCAAGATCAGCTCGGTGAGCTCCAATACCATCGTGAAAAAAAAGACCGTCGCACGGCGCATCTCGGTGCGAAACCATAACCGCCTGTTGTGGAATTTCGACGGCGCCATCGGCGGCAAGACCGGTTACACGCACGCGGCGCAAAAGTGTTTCGTCGGGGCGGTGACCCGCAACGGCGCGACTCTGATCGTGTCGATCCTCGGCGCGCGCGACCAGTGGGGGGACACGAAGCGCTTACTGGAATATGGCTTCGACAATTATGACAGTTTGAAGACGGCGCCGCCCGCGGGCAAACCGGCCCCAACCGAATCGGTGACCGTTCGCCCGGAGGGCGTTTCCGCGTCCATGGCCGGGCCGCGGGAGAGTTCTCGTGGTCAACCTGTGAACGGCTACGTGCTTCAGCTCGGTGCCTTTCGCGAGCGCGAGCGCGCCGAGTCCCTGTTGAAACAATTCAGCGACCGGGGCTGGGAAGGCTTTGTCGAGAAAATTTTATTGAGTCCGGGCGAAACCGCCTATCGGGTGCGCTTCGGCCCTTACGCGGAGCTTCTGGTCGCGCAGCAAACGGCCGAGATTCTACAAAAAAGCGGCTACCAGGCACTCATCATGCCGTTCCTGGCCCCACGTGAAAGCGGCGGCGAGTCTAGTTAACCCTTTGACTCAAGCCCCGGCCTTTGCCGGGGCCTCTTGCTCAGGATTCCGCTCCATGGACAGACGGAAGGTCCCCCGGCCTTGCCCGTGGGCCTCCACTGTCAGCTTATTTTGCAAGCGTACGAATGTAAGCGATAATGTCCGAGATCTGCTGATCGTTTAACTTCTTACCATTGGCGGGCATGATCGGAGATTTTTTTTGAGACGCGCCTCCGTTCTTGATAAGGTCGAATAGATACATGTCGCTAAGAGCTTGCATGGCCTTGCCGTCGCTGATGTCTCCCGGTTTCGGATTCAAAATTGCAGCCGCCGCTCCATCACCTTTCCCCGCCGCGCCATGACAACCGGCACAAATGGCGTCGTATTTAGCTTTCCCCGCATTCGTGTCTCCCTTCGTCTGAGCCGGAGCTAAACCGGGAGCGAGAAAAATTAACAAACCTAAACTGACAAACAATCGAGATTTCATTATCCGAGTTTTCCTTTCTAGACTTAGCTTGGTAACACGCTGATTCGGCGCCGGTCAAGTTCAGAAAACAGAGAACGAGGTCTCCTTGAGATCTCACCCGTATTCATCACGCTATATTTCAATCACCATTCCGTCTTCCGCCACCGCCAGAGTCAGCTCTTTTCTGCGGGCGAGCATTGCTTCACCCAAATGGGTGAGCACGAATTTTTTACAGTCCATTCGTGGCAGGGCGTCCAGCAATTCCACATAACGCACGTGATTGTCGGTCGATTGGTCATAAAACGAACACTCGCAAAGAAAGAGGTCGACGCCGCGGGCATGCTCGATAAAGATTTCACTCCACGCCGAATCGCCGGAAAAGAGGATCTGTTTACCGGCAAATTGAATCTTCAATCCGAGGGATATTTCATGCGTCTGGTGGGGAACGCGAAAGGGAAGTACCTCGATGCCCTCGATCACCACCGATTTTCCCGGGTGTAAAATATGATAGTCCACCGGCGGCAGCTCGCTAGCGGTCGAACCGCCGTACATCAGCCGGAAAAGTTGATAAGCCTTTTCTTCAGTTCCCGGTGGACCGGCGATGTGCAAGGGTTTGTCGCGGGGCGTCCGATAGAGAAATTCGATGAACAAGAACGGTAGGCCGCCGAAGTGATCGCCGTGGAGATGGCTGATAAAAACCACGTCCAGACGCCGCGGGTCTATGCCTGCACGCTTCATGGCCAACAGGGTCGTGGGGCCGCAGTCCAGAAGAAACGGCCGGGCGTCGGCCTCGACGAGATAAGCGCTTTGGTTGCGGCCGCCGCTGCCAAAAGCATCACCGCAGCCGAGAATATGAAGTTTCATGACGCCGTTCCCCGCACCGATTTGCCCTCGATTTTCCCACCGGCAGATTCTAGCACCGCGCCGTATGCGGTGCCATCGAGGGGTCCAGGATGACCAGGGGGAAAATCCGAGTTGCTTTTTAGCTCCGCTATGAATAAATTGGTCAGCGTGCCCGCTGACAAGCGTCCCTTTTTTGCGTCCTACGCGACCAGCCTTTGGATTCGCTTTCTGCGCTTCAGTCTCCTATCGCATAAGAAGCTGGAGGCCGAGCTGGGAAAGGCCGGCCTGACGGCGCCGCAGTTTTACGTGCTTGCGACCATCGGCTATGCCGGGGGATTGCCGTTCGGCGAAATCGGCGCGAAGATGATGGTCACGGTGAGTAATCTGACCGGCATCGTCGACCGGCTCGAAGAGAAAAAGGTGGTGGTGCGCAAGCGGGACGAACACGACCGCCGCGTGGTGCATGTGGTGCTGACGGACAAAGGGGCCAAGCTTTATAAGAGTACGATTCCGCTCTTTGAGAAGAGCATCGCCGAGATTTTTTCCACCCTCGACAAGCCGCAACAAAAAGAACTTTCCTTTCTCCTGCGCCAGCTCAATCACCTCTTGCCGGCAAACTAACCGGGCTTTGTTGACAGAAATCGTTGGTGAGTTATAAAGTTAATGTGTTAAGTATTCTCGCGGATGCCCCGTCCCGGTGAAAAACGAAAGCAAGAAAACTCTAGGGCTCGAACGAGTCAAACGCTGGCTTTACGCTAAGGGGCTTGAAGAGCGCAGCGCGGGCTGTGTCTTGTGCGGCTCCTGTTACGGCCACGGGCCGGCGAATCCCTACGAAGACGCGCCCGGGCCGAAGGAAAAGTGCCCACCCTACGAGTTTTACCGATTCCAACGACATACGCCGAAATCGCGCTGGCTCATGGCCCAGCGAGTGTTCCACGGTCTCGATCCGATCTCCCCGGAGCTAAAAGAGGTCGTTTACACCTGCACCAACTGCCTGATGTGCCAGGAGCTTTGCGGTGTGCGCAACGATGGTTACGGCCCTTGGGATATCACGGTGGCCATGCGTGAAGAGATCACACAGAAGGACGGACCCCTGGAAGCGCACCGCCCGCTCTTCGACGGCCTCAAAGAGCACGATAATCCATGGGCGCAACCGAAGGCGCAACGGGGACATTGGGCGGATGGCTTGGGGTTGAAGAAACTTGGCGACGGTACGGCGGCAACTTTGTTGTTTGCCGGCTGCTCTGTAGATCTCCCCAGTGGGAGGGCAGGCGCGATCGCGCTTGCCAAGCTAATGCAACGGGCTGAAGTGCAATTCGCCGTTCTCGGCGCAGAGGAGAAATGCTGCGGCTTACACGCTTACGACCTCGGCTTCCGCGCGGAGTATGATCGTTTGCAGGAAGAGAATCTGGCGATGATCAAGCGCGCCGGAATCCGAAAGGTGGTTGTCGCCTGCGGCAGTTGCCAACGCGCCTGGCGCGAACATGCCACGGTAACCGGGAGCGGGGTCGAGGTCTCTCACGGCACGCAATACGTCGCCGAGTTGGTTCAGTCAGGACGACTCAGATTTACCCAAATCATCCAAAAAAAAGTGACTTACCACGATTCTTGCCATCTCGGCAGAGGCTGCGGGGTTTACGAGGAGCCGAGAACGATTTTGCGGGCGATTCCCGGGGTCGAGCTGGTGGAAATGGCGCGCAACCGGCGCTGGTCCTGGTGCTGCGGTGGTGGCGGCGGTGTGCCCGAAGCCTACCCGGAATTGGCGCAATGGAATGCCGACGACCGGATGCGGGAAGCGAAAGAGACCGGCGCGGAACTTATGCTGACTTCGAGCGCGCTCTGCCAGCGAAGCTTTGCCGGCTGCGACGCCGGCGCTTTGCCCACCCAAGACTTGCTGGAATTCGTGTCGCAGGCGCTTTGAACAATGATTAAGGAAGCACACTTCACGCCCCAGAAGATGCTCTCCATGCTGGGACTCAAAGCCGATTCCCTTGGTCCTTACGCTCTCATCCCCGGCCCAAGGGAGCGCAGTGAAATGATGCTCGGCTTGTTGGAGAGCCCAAGCAAAAATTTCACTTTTCTCGACTACGAGATGCACACCGGCAACCTGGACGGCAAAAGAGTCACCGTCGGCAACGGCGGCCGCTACGCGCCCGACACCGCGATGACCACCGAAATCCTTTGCGCCGCCGGCGCGGAATCTCTGATACGCGTCGGCAGTTGCGGTTCTCTGCAAGATCACGTGAAAATTGGCGACCTCGTGATTGTGACCGGCGCCATCCGCGGCGAGGGGACGACTGCGTACTACGTGGCCAAGAATTTTTCCACCCTTGCCCATGCGGACGTCGTCCGGGCGCTGCAACAGGCCGCCGAGAGCTTGAAAGTCCGCTATCATCTGGGCTGGATCTTCACCACCGACGCTTTGTTTCAGGAGACACCGGAGCTGATCAACGAATTAAACGGACAAAACGTTTCGAGCATTGACATGGTGACATCGACATTCTTAACCATCGCGCAACTGCGCCAGAAAAAAGCTGGGGCGATTCTCGCGGTGTCCGACGAATGCCTCTACGGCAAGTTTGCCTTTCGCGATCCGCTGTTTTTCGCAGCCGAGCAGAAAACCATCGAGGTCGCGCGCAAGGCTCTCCAATACTTGTAATCGCTCGCTCTAGGCCTTAACCCAATCATGCTTGTCGCCCCAAGCCCGCTCTTTGAACCCGTTTTGTGGGACGGGGACGGATTTAAGATCCTCGACGAAATTTCGCTGCCTGAAAAGATCGAGTATATCCTCGTTCGCGAGGTGGCGCAGGCTCTTGATGCCGTTCAGCAGATGAAAACCCGCGCCTTCGGCCAGGTTTTAACTTTTCTCTACAGCGGCGCGTTGCTCGCTGAGAAGTATCATGGCAAAGACAGCGCACCCCTGGGCGAACAGATTGCGCGCATGACCCAGCAGTTCTGCGAGGCGCGCCCGACTTTCGATTTCAGTGGTCTCGGCGACGATCTCTTGGGATTGGTGCGGCAAACACCGCCCGGCGCCGCCGGCCCTGGTGAATGGCTCGCCCAACAAGCCCGTGGGTTCGCCGGCCGGCTTACTCAAGCGCGGCAAGCAAGAGCGAAACGCGCGGCCGAGCTGTTACCGGACGCCGCTCGGGTGCTGACCCATTGCAACGTC
>JAUYJC010000285.1 GCA_030688735.1 Deltaproteobacteria bacterium | reverse complement strand
CTTTGTCAAAACGCCCAAACTGATGAAATCGGTAATGCGTGTACCACTGGGAAGCTCGGCAACGGTTCGTGCCATCGGGAGTCCTCCTGTCGGATTTCCCGACAGGATACCACAGATAGCATATTAAGTGAACAGTATTGGCGCTAGCCCGGATTATTCATGCTACGAGGAAACCTGACGACACTCTGTTGATCGAGGTGTGTCCCTGGAGGAACGAAGGCATCGGCGCGAATGTTTCATTTTGTGCTCGGCGCCCGGCACGATGTTTGACCTTTTCGCTGCTGATCTCATAAGCAACTCGCCCGCACGTATCTTCAAGGCACAACTGCTTTGCCTTCGTTCCGGAAGGGTTGCACATTGATCGCAGTATTACCATGAATAATCCGCGCGACTGCATCTAACGCAGGAGGCACCGAATGAGTAGCTCAGAGGTAAAGCCATGAAATTAAGTCCAATGGCGGGAAAATCTGCCGCACCATCGATGCTGGTCAACGTACCCAAACTCATCACCGCGTACTACACGGAGCAGCCCGATCCTTCAGTGCCCGAGCAACGGGTGGCGTTTGGAACCTCGGGTCATCGCGGTTCCGCGTTCACAAAAAGCTTCAACGAACGGCATGTTCTCGCCATCAGCCAGGCCATTTGCCTGCACCGCAAGCAGCAGGGGATAGACGGCCCGCTGTTCCTTGGGATAGACACGCACGCGCTTTCCACGCCGGCCTTTGCCAGTGCGCTCGAAGTGTTGGCGGCCAACGGCGTGGAAGTCATGATCGCGGAAGGGGACGAATACACGCCGACTCCGGCCGTTTCGCACGCGATTCTCACTTACAACCGAGGCCGCGATAAAAGCCTTGCCGACGGCATTCTCATCACGCCTTCACACAACCCACCTGATGACGGCGGCTTCAAGTACAACCCGCCGAACGGCGGGCCGGCGGAGATTGACGTCACCCGCTGGATCGAAGCAACGGCCAATGAGTTTTTAAGAAATGACCTCCGGGGCGTGAAAAGGATAATCTTCGAAAAAGCTCTGCGCGCCGCCACGACGCACCGGCACGACTATCTCAACGCTTATGTCAGCGATCTCGACAGGGTTATCGATATGGATGCGATTCGCGGCGCAAAGATCCGCATGGGCGTCGATCCGCTGGGCGGAGCGGGGGTCCACTATTGGGGCGCAATTGCCGAGCGCTACGGCCTGAACCTCACGGTCGTCAACGAGGATGTTGACCCGACGTTCCGTTTTATGTCGGTTGACTGGGATGGCCGCATTCGCATGGACCCATCTTCGTCCCACGCGATGCAGAAATTGATCGGCCTGAAACACCGCTTCGACATCGCCTTTGCGTGCGATACCGACCATGACCGGCACGGCATCGTCACTCGCAGCACGGGCTTGCTTCCACCCAATCACTATCTCTCAGTCGCCATCCATTACCTCTGCCAACATCGGCCCAAGTGGCGCAAGGAAGCGGCAGTGGGAAAGACCGTGGTGAGCAGCCGAATGATCGATCGCGTGACGGCTAAGCTTCAGCGCAAACTCTATGAAGTGCCGGTCGGCTTCAAGTGGTTCGTTGACGGTTTGCTCGACGGCTCGCTTGGCTTCGGCGGCGAAGAGAGTGCGGGCGCGTCCTTCCTGCGCCTTGACGGCACGGTCTGGACCACGGACAAAGATGGAATTATCCCGGCTTTGCTCTCGGCGGAGATCACTGCGCGGATGAACCGCGATCCCGGCGAGATCTACCGTGAGCTTACGCGCGAGCTCGGCGAGCCGGCTTTTGACCGGATCGATGCACCCGCGACTCCAGAGCAAAAGGCGTTGCTGGCGAAACTCTCTCCCGAGCAGGTTCGCTCAACAGACCTGGCCGGTGAAAGGATTCAAAGCGTCCTCAGCCGCGCCCCAGGTAACAACGCTCCCATCGGCGGGGTGAAGGTGGTTGCCGAGAGCGGATGGTTCGCTGCGCGTCCATCGGGCACCGAGAACATCTACAAGATCTATGCGGAGAGCTTTCGCGGAGAGGATCATCTGCGCCGCATCGTTGAGGAGGCGCAGGCTATCGTCGACGCCGCTCTCGCGGCAAGGGCTTGACGGAAAAGCGCGATCAAACCGGAGAGCGTTAGGGCCCCGATCTATTCCTTTGTCCCAACATCGGGAAATATGGAGGTATCTCCCCCTTGGCATTTGAGAGTAACATAAGCCAGCCCATATCTTCTTCCGTTGGAGCTGATCGAGTGGTTTTTTGAGGAAGAAGACATTATGCTGACAGAAACAATTCTCCGCTGGGTTACGGAATTACATAGGAAGAATTTCATTGCTAGCGCCTAGAGCGGCTGCGCAGGTCTGCTGGCCGCGCGATAATTATTTTCAAAATCGTCTAATATTGGACAGAAATCCCTTCTAGAGGCGGCGTACTATTAAACTCGGATTTCGCAGTGGGAAAGTGACGCTGTGAGCGAGGGGCAAACCTTGGGCAACGAAGACAATGCTTTTCTAGCCCTGAGCTAAGGACAAATCTCGCTGCTGTGCGAATTTAGTCGGAGTCATAAGGGTTGTGCCAGGCGGCAGAAAAGACTTTGAAACAGCACCCCTGGGTGTCTTCGCCGCTCCAGGTCTGCCCGGAGCGCAGTCGAAGGGTTCGCCCCTCGCTCATGTTCAACTGCGGAATTCGGGTTAAATTCAGAACGGAGGAGATCGCCGCTCACGAGGAGAAAGGATCTCTAAGGTTTCAGAGCTGAGGGCCAAGATTAGATATTTAGTCTTTGCAAGAAGGAGGAAACACGATGGAACTTCCCAGGGACATAAGTCGAACCGCGACCGCTGTAATCGTGGGAGGGCTGGTCCTGATCATATTCTTTGCGTATCGCGGTTACGTCAACTCGGGTAAGGCCCTGCAGATTTTAGAATTGCAGGTGCCTAATATCACGCGGGTCGCCTTCGATACCCAGGTCTTTGCCCTTACCCCGGCGAATCTTGAGCCTGTCTTGACCAGCGTTGCACTGCAGTTCGGAGGGCCTGAAGGCCAGGCGGAAATGGCTAAGTTTAAAAAGGAATTTGAATCCCACTTGTGGATTGCGGTGATGACCCGGAATAAAGGACTCCAATCCGCAACGGAGGTGATGACTCAAGTTCTACTCACGACACCGATCACCGCCCTTCAAGGCTACAGTTCGACGGGCTATGCCAAGATGGAGGTCAAAGAGGGAGGAATCGGAAAGGAAATGGCATCAGTTAACTGGAATTACATAGAGCCCGCCATCACTGCGGTCACCCTTATTGGTGTTCAGCCAAAAGACTTTGACGGCAAAGCCCCTTATTCGAAGAAGGATATGCGGCTCTGGTCCAGAGATTTCAGGTTATACTTTGAACTGGCTGAAGTGAAATCAAAAGAAGGAGCGGTAGCTTACGCCTATTAGTAGGCACAGAAGCGTGCTTCGTGCGTAGGACTTTGAACAGATGGGCGTTGCGAATGTCGATCGTTGGCCTCGGGCTGTTTGCAACCCTGGGACACGACGCGTTCGTCTTCGCTCAGAAGGCGCCCGTGGTGTACGTGGCGCCGATCGAGGGGATCATCGACCTTGGGCTTGCGCCCTACGTCCAACGCGTGCTTAACGAAGCCACGGGTGCAGGCGCCGCGGCCGTCATTCTCGAGATCAATACCTTCGGTGGGCGGGTGGATGCGGCTGTTCTCATCCGCGACGCTTTGTTGAATGCTCGGGTTAAGACGGTCGCCTTTGTAAACAAGAGAGCCATCTCCGCGGG
>JAUYJC010000284.1 GCA_030688735.1 Deltaproteobacteria bacterium | reverse complement strand
GGGGAAATTACCGAACGCCCATTGACGGGCTGTTCATGTGCGGATCATCGTGCCATCCCGGCGGCAACATCACCGGCGCGCCGGGTTACAACGCCGCGCGGGTGATCGCCGAGTCTTTGGGGATGATACCGTGGTGGAAACCGGTGGACTTCAAGACGCACCTGGAGAATTTACGCTGAGGAAAAACGTATGAGATTAGCGGGGAAAGTCGCGATCGTTACCGGCGGCGCGCGCCATATTGGCGCGACCTACGCGCGTAAACTTGCCGCAGAGGGTGCCGCGGTAGTCATCGCCGATATTCTTGATGGCGCACCCCTGGCCGAGGAGATTCACTCGAAGGGCGGCAAGGCGCTGGCGCTCAAGATCGATGTGTCGAAGGAGGAAGATACCGCGCGCATGGCTGCGGAGACGGTGAAGACTTTTGGTCGCATCGATATTCTGGTCAACAATGCGGCGATCTTTATCAATATCCAACGCCAACCGTTTTATGAGATTACCGCCGCGGAATGGGACCGCGTTTCGGCGGTCAACATCAAAGGGCCATTTCTCTGTGCCAAGGCGGTCTTTGCGCAGATGAAAGAACAAATGAGCGGCAAGATCATCAATATCTCCTCTTCGACCGCTTACTGGGGCACGCCGAATTTTCTCCACTACGTGGCTTCCAAAGCGGCGCTTATCGGCATGACCCGCTCGCTCGCGCGCGAGCTCGGCGAGTTCGGCATCTGCGTTAACGCCATCGCGCCCGGACTGGTCGAGCACGAAGGACAAAACGCACCGAAGGCTCTGACAGAGCTTCAACTCAAAGAACGCTCCATCAAGCGCTTGCAGACCCCCGAGGATCTGCTCGGAACGCTGGTGTTTCTCGCCTCCTCGGACAGCGACTTTATGACGGGCCAGGCGATTGTGGTCGATGGCGGGAGTGTGTTTCATTGAGGCGAGGCTGGAGAGTTCAAGTCGTTCAAAACGTTCAAACAGTTCAAGACGTAAAAAGTCCTTCGAACTCATGCAACAGAACATGCCAAAAAACCTACGAACTTTTATCGAAGACATGCGGCGCGCCTATCCGAGCGAGGTGGTCTCCATCTCGAAGCCCGTCAACCCGGCGAACTACGATGTCACCGCCATCGTCAAGCAGCTCGGGGCGCTGAAGAAGTTCCCGATGCTGATTTTCGAGCGGCCGCTTAACCTTCATGGCAAGCTCAGCGACACGAAGCTCGTCATCGGCGCCGAGAACACCCAAAAGAAAATCCAGGTGGCCCTCGGCCTGCCGCGCGACATGGACCGCGCCGAGATGGCGCGGGAGTGTCTGCGCCGGGAAGCGAACAAGATTAGCCCCGTCGTCGTCGGCAAAGATTCCGCTCCGGTCAAAGAGGTGATTCAACGAGGCGGCGATGTCGATCTTTATGAGCTGCCGCTCATGCGCCATCACGAGATGGACGGCGGGTCGTACATCGACATGTCGAGCGTGGCCGAAGATCGAAACAGCGGGGTATACAACTGCTCCTACCACCGCATGGAGGTCAAGGACCGCAACCACACTGGATTTTTCATGTCGCTGCAGCATATGTGGCGTATCTTTCGCGCCTACGACGAAGCGCGCGAAGAATGTCCGGTGGCGACGGTGATCGGCCATCATCCGGCCTACCAGATGGGCGCCTGCTACGGCGGGCCGTTCGAGGTGAGCGAATACGAAATCATCGGCGGCTACATGGAGGAGCCGCTGCGCCTCACTCCCTCGGAAACTTGGGGCGAGCGGTTGCTCGTTCCCGCCGACGCCGAGATCGTCATCGAAGGCGCGCTTTTACCCGGCGAGCGCATGGTCGAAGGTCCCTTCGGCGAGGTGAACGGGTATTTGGGCGTGCAGGGATTTCAACAGTCGGCGATCTATGAAGTGCGCGCGATCACGCGGCGGCGGGACGCCATGCATGTGTCGATCATCACCCCCGAAGGCGATAAGCCCTGGATGGACCTGGCACGCGAGGGCGCTTATCTGCGCCGCTGCCGCGAGGCGGTGCCTGGCGTCCAGGCGGTTTGCGCCAGCGGCCGGCATGCGCTTCTCAATGTTTTTATCTCGATGAAAAAAATGTCCGAGGGCGATCCGGGACGGGCGGCCGCGGCGGCGTTGACTTGGGACTGGGCGAAGAATGTTTTCGTCTTCGACGACGACATCGACGTTTACAATCCTACCGAAATCCTTTGGGCGCTGGCCACGAGAGTTCAGCCGCACCGCCAGATTTCGATCATTCCGGAAATCATGCGCGGCAGTTTGATCGATCCGTCAATGGTCGACGCGCGAAAAACTTCCGTCATGATCGTCGACGCCACTCGGCCCCTCGACCGGCCGTTCTCGCCGGTATCCAAATGCCCCGACGAGGCATTGGCGCGCATCAAGTTGGAAGAATTCGTCCCGGGCGAAGTCTTGCAGCATATTCCAATCGATCGCACCACTTACTGGGCTTAAGCTGAATTGACTCTCGAGTCCAGCGTTGAAACGAAAACGCAAGGCTCCCAATCGGAGCTTTTCTGAAAGCGCATTCGCTCGTTGCTTTGCTAACGTTTCGTACATGAACTTCCCTGTTCGCCCTACACGCAAAAAGCTCTCCGTTACGTTCGCTTCGATTGACACCTTCGCAACGTAAGCTATATAAGCATCCGTGTGATCGAATGGAGGTTGATGATGCTTCAACACAAGCTCGGCTTAGCCGGCGCGCTCTTCATCCTGTTAATTGGATTCTCATCCGCTCACGCGGCTACTCAAACGGTGCTGTCGTATGCCAGTTTCAATGAAAGGACTGCGGGCGCTCTTTTCGTCGCCGAGGACCAAGGTTTTTTCCGTAAACAGGGGTTGGATGCGCGGCTCGTTTATGTTCGCAGCGGTTCGGTGGCATTGTCGGCGCTGGCGGCGGGAGAAGCGCCATTTTATTTTGGGTCCGGTACCGGTGTGACCCTCGGCGCCATCGCCGCTGGGCTCGATGGCGTGTTCGTCGCCGGTTTAGTGAACCGGTTGACGGGAACGTTTGTCGTCCATCCCCAAATCAAGACTCCGGCTGACTTAAAGGGGAGAAACATCGGCGTGCAGAGCATCGGCGGCGGCATCTGGATGATCACCATGCTGGTCTTAGATCACTGGGGCATCGAGCCCAAGCGCGACCGCGTCAATCTCAGGATCGTCGGCGACGAGGCGGTTCTGGCGCAGGCGTTGGCCACCAATGTGATCGAAGGTTCGTATTTTGGCTACACCTTCGGCTCGGTCTTGAAGCGACAGGGGTTCAACATTCTCGCCGATCTCGCCAAACTGAAGATTCCCTATCAAAGCACGGGAGTCTTTGTGCGCCGGAGCTTCCTCAATTCATCTCCGGATACGGTTGAAAAGGTTCTCAGGGCGATGATTCAGGCAACGGCCTTCATCGAGAAACCGGAAAACAAGAACGCCGTCATGACTAGTCTTTGGAAAGGACTGCGCCTGCCGCGTTTCGAAGATGCCGAAGAAGGCTACGAGTTGATGAGAACACTTTACGAGAAACGCATTTATCCCAACGCCGACGGTATTCGCAATGCCATCCGGTTGCTCGGAATGACCAACGACAAGATTCGCCAGCTTAAAGCCGAGGAGCTTGTCGACGACCGGATCGTGCGAAAATTGGAAAAGGAAGGCTAGTGTCTCCTTCGGGGATGGTGGAAACCCCTCGCCTTCAGGCGAAGTAAGATTGTCATTCCGAGGCGAAGCCGAGGAATCTTGATCTACAAAACAAGACCCTTCGCATTTGCTCAGGGTGACTCACTACGCAGGGGGGCTGGGAGGTATAGTCGGCTTTTGGCCGACCGGGGACGAACCTCCCAGCTTGAAGCTGGGAGTGAGTCAGTTTGAATGGCACGCCAGGAATGATAATGCGCCTTGAGCTCGCCGAGTTTCCGGTAAAACAAATCCGCTTGGCAAGGGCGTTTCGCTACGACGCCGGGACGCTGGAAGTGGATCAACAAGCGTTGCTGAATCTGGTATCGCAGGACGCGCGGATCGAAGAAGTGTCGTTGGCGGTGGTGCACTCCGGCGAGAAGGTGCGTGTTACGGGAATCAGGGATATCGTCGAGCCGCGCGTGAAAATCGACGGCGGCGGTCAAGTCTTTCCGGGAACGCTTGGCCCCGTGGAACAGGTGGGCGATGGCAGAACCCATCGTCTGTCGGGAATGGCCGTAATCGCCACGGCGGCCTACCAAGGGACGGCCCGGGCCGGCTTGGCGGTGCAGCGCAGCGCGATCCTCGATCTGTGGGGACCGGGGGCGGAGGCGTCACGCTTCAGCGTGCTTGCGGGACTCGTGCTGGTCATGAAACTCAGAGAAGGTCTCTCGGATCTGGAAGCTCATACGGCGATTCAGGCCGCGGAACTTAAAGTGGCGCAGAGAGTTGCCCAAGTTACGGTTGGACTACCACCAGTCGATGTGGCTGTTTTTGATCTCAGCGTGCAACAGCCGCAACTGCCGGGAGTCGTCCTCATTCAAGGCTGTCTGACGGACAGCCATAACGCGCACTCGGGGGTGAGCTACTACGGGCTGCCCATCAGAGACTCGTTGGCGACATTCGCCCATCCTAACGAACTCATCGACGGCGCCGTGACGGTGGCGACGACCAGGGCCGTCGGTCACTTCCCCATCACTTGGGACTGGCAGAACCATCCGCTCGCTCTGGGGCTGTGCCGTGAGCACGGCAAGCGGCTAAATTTTCTTGGTGTCATTATCGAGCGAATTCAATTCGACACGTTTCACGGCAAAGAAGTCGTTGCCCACAACACGGCGCAGTTGGCGCAAACACTTGGCGCCCATGGAGCGCTTGTGGCGTGGACCGGCTCGGGCAATGCTTTTGTTGAATTGATGTTGACGATCCGTAATTGTGAACGGCGTGGAATTAGGACGACGTTGGTGACCTATGAATTCGGTGGCAAGGACGGCGTCGACTCTCCCTTGCTGTACTACGTCCCGGAAGCGGATGCGGTTGTCAGCAGCGGCAGCCGGGATCGCTGGCTTGAGCTGCCGGAACCCGAGCGCGTCGTCGGGCCTTACGACAAGTTTACCATTTTGAGCTACCCCGGAGCGCCGAGGGTCGAGGCGAAAGGGAAATTAACTCTGGATGCCCGCGACATGCTGATCGGCGGCGTGGACAACTGGGGTAGTCAATCGTGGACATGCCGGACCTACTGAACGAAGATCGTGTTAACGGACGGTTATGGCGGGAGTGCCCTGGCGCGGGAGCGATGTTTGTGCCGATAAGGTGAGAATGAAACTTAATTCGGGGGCGGCCGGTCATCTGTGGCGAGCACTGCCAGAGAGCTCGGTCGCAAGATGTTTTTTCGGCGACCCAAAAAGCCGGCTGAAACGATTCGATAAAGAAAAGCGTTTAGAAAGGAGCCGAGAGCCATGGCCAAAATAATCACGGCGATTTTGACAGGCGCGATTGCTAACGTTCTTTTTCTCATGTTCGTCTCGCCGGGGCTTCACGCGGCCTCGATGGCCGAGATCACGGTTAAACTCACTTCGCTCAATTCCCAAGAAAAACTAGATTTCCTCGCCAAAGAAGCTCAAGGCGAAGCCGAAATTGTCTACTACGGTACACTGCCCGTAGATCAATTTTCGTCCTTGAGTAAACTTTTTACTGCTCGCTATCCTTTTTTGGCCGTCAAAAATTACTACTCGCCTCGGCAAGGAATTCTCACCCGAGCATTAAATGAGGCGCGCGCCGGACGGCATGCGGTCGATGTTATCCAGGTCGACCTGAGTTACGGTTATCAGCTTATGAACGACGGACTCGTCCACGCCTATCCGATTGCCGGACGGAATCGTTTTTACGACGGCACTTACGATCCGAGCGGTTACTGGCATAGCATGTATCATTTAACCACCGCGCTGACTTACAATACGAGTCTTGTCAAGCCGGAGCAGGCGCCCCAAAGCTATGAAGATCTGCTGAACCCTGTTTGGAAAGGCAAGATGCTTTTCGATAACGAGGCGGGGTATATCTTGGCGGCCATGGAGCAGGCCTGGGGGCGGGAAAGGGCCGTGGATTACCTCACCAAGCTGGCGAAGCAGGATCTTAGTTATCGACGCGGGGGAACTCTGACCACCCAGGTTGTCGGTTCGGGTGAGTTTCCCATCGCCATCGCGATCAATGGCGAGACCTCGGCCGCGGTGCGCGATAAGGGGGCGCCCTTGGGATTCAAAGTCCTGTCGCCGAAGATCGTAAAACCCGAAGGTCTATTTCTTGCGAAGAATGCCCCGCATCCTCATGCAACGTTACTTTTCGCCGAATGGGTTCTATCGGAGGAGGTGCAAACTTTCTTGGCCACGAAGTTAGGCAAGGGGATTGCGATGAAAGGCGTGCGCAGCAAGTATCCAGATTTTCAGCTGCAGCCGGATTTTGTTGTGACTCCCGCGCTCGGCCCAAAGCTCAATGCCTATATCCGGGACTTTAAAAAGATCATGGGTATTCAATAGCCTCTTGTGCCTTGGCTGTTGCACTAAGGGATTGCTTTTTATGCTTGCGCCTTGAGATCATGACACTCGAACTCGCAGAATTCCCGGTAACACAGGTGCGGTTGGGCCGTCATTTTAGCTACGGGGGGCAGACACTGGAGGTTGATCACGACGCATTGATCGATCTTGTCCTGCAGGATCGGCGCATCACGGATGTGGCACTTGCCGTAGCAGGGCCAGGAGAAAAAGTTCGCATCACCGGGATTCGCGACATCGTTGAGCCGAGATATAAGGTTTTCGGCGGCGGCCAGGTGTTTCCGGGCATCTTAGGACCGGTCAGCGATGTTGGAGAGGGAAGAACCCATCGGCTTTCGGGCATGACCGTGATCGCTGCGGCTGCTTACGAGGGTACGATCCGGGCGGGAACCACGGTGCAGCGCAGTGCGATCCTGGACATGTCCGGGCCCGGGGCTGATATCTCCCGCTTCAGCAAGCAGGTGCATTTGGTCGTGAGTTTTCGCATTATCCCGGGACTGGCCGAGTTGGAGGCCCATACGGCCATCCAATTAGCGGAGTTCAAAGTCGCTCAGCGCCTCGCTCAAGTTACCGAGGAACTTACACCCGAAAAAATCCGCACCTATGAAATCAAAACCAGAACTGCCGGGCTGCCGAAAGTAATGTTGATTCAAGGTTGCATCACCGACCCTCAACATGTGCATTCCGGTGTCGGGTATTACGGACTTTGCTTTCGGAATTCCATGGCGACCTTTGTTCATCCCAATGAACTCTTTGACGGAGCTGTGACGGTCGATACCACGCGCTCGGGTCGCGGTTATTATCCCACCACCTGGGACTGGCAAAACCACCCTCTGGTTCTGGGCCTGTGCGAGGCTCATGGGCGGGATTTGAACTTCGGTGGTGTCATTCTCCAGCGCATTCGCTTCGAGACCGCCCACGGCAAAGAGGTCGGAGCCCAGAATGCCGCCCGCCTGGCGAAAGCGTTGCACGCTGACGGAGCGCTGGTGACGTGGATTGGCGGCGGTAATGCTTTTGTCGACGTCATGCTTACCGTGAAGGCCTGCGAGCGCAACGGCATCAAGACCACGCTCGTTACCTATGAACATGGCGGTAAAGCGGGTCTCGATAGCCCGCTGCTTTTTTATCTTCCGGAAGCGGACGCCGTAGTCACCACGGGAAGTCTTGACCGGGCGGTGGATCTGCCTGCCATGGAAAAGGTTATTGGACCTTATGAAGAAATTAAGGTCCTTTCTTATCCCGGCGTGCCCGCGGTTTCGGCGCGCGGCCCTCTATGCTTGGAGGCGCGAGTTTCAATCATCGGCGGGGTTGATCTTTGGGGTGAGGGAACCTGGGTGTGTCATGGGTACTAGCTTGAGGCCCTTGTAGGCTCCGCGCAGCGCGCATGGCGCTATAATCGGACTGATGTTTGTGATAGCGTTGTCGTGGTTTTCAGTTTTGAGGAAATATTAGCAGAGGCTGCTTTTCGATCCGATCATGAGTTTAACGGTTACCGTTATGCTGAAATCAAAAAAAATCGTTAGCGACTTGCCGAAAAGATCGAGAAGGAGGCAATGGCTTGCGGCACTTTTCTTAAGTTTCTTTGCCTTACTCTTCGGGCTTGGTGGGGGAACGGCCTTCGGCCTAACCAAGGTCGTCATTACCTTCGCGAGTTTTAGTGAGCGCGAGGGGGTTCTTTTTGTCGCTAAGGACCAGAACTTCTTTCGCAAGTATGATTTAGATGCGGAGATCATTTACGTGGCAACAGGTTCCGTTGCGATGACCGCTTTATCCAGAGGCAGCTCTCAATTCAACACCGGCTCCGCTTCGGGAGCGACCCTCGGCGCTATCGCCGGCGGTTCCGACGTTGCGTTTATTGCCGGCCTGGTAAACAAGCTCACCGGGGCGTTCATTGTGGCTCCGCAAATCAAGACGCCTTCGGACCTCAAAAATAAACGGCTCGCGGTGACCAGCATCGGCGGCGGCACATGGGTTTTTACAATGTTGGCGCTGCAGCATTGGGGACTTGATCCGAAGCGGGACAATATTGCCATCCGAGTGGTTGGCAATGACGCGGTGCGCGCGCAGGCTCTGGCCTCCGGCGCCATCGATGGAGCGGCGGTTGGCTACGCTTTCGCCGCCACTTTAAAACAGCAAGGGTTTCGCATTCTCGCCGATCTTTCCGAACTGGGAGTCCCGTACCAGAGCACCGCGCTGCTTGCGCGGCGGAGTTTCGTCACTCAATCGCCGGATGTTGTGGAAAAGACGCTGCGAGCGTTGGTCGATACGATTGTCTTTATTCAGACTCCAGCCAACAAAGAAACGGTCATGAAGAGTTTAACCAAGGCTCTACATTTGCAACGAGCGGAAGACGCTGCGGAAGGGTATGAAAGGATGAAGACGTATTATGACAAGCGGATCATTCCCAGCGCTGATGGGATACGGAATACCATGCGCTTATTCGAAAACACGAATGAAAAAATTCGCCAGCTCAAGATCGAAGATGTCATCGATGACAGAATCGTCAGAAAGCTGGAAAAAGAAGGGCTGTTTCAGTAGGGTTCTTTTAACTTTCAAGGGGGTGTTGCCATGACCACGATTGTCCATGTTGTCAACCAATTCTTCGCCGGCCTCGGCGGTGAGGTAAAGGCGGGGATGTCCGTCGGTGTGATCGAGAATGCGGCGGGGGCGGCCCGCGGTCTTCAGTCGCAGCTTGGCGAGGAAGCGAAGATCGCTTGCACGATTTACTATGGCGATAACTACTTCCATGAACACAATGAAGATGCCATGAAGGCGCTTCTCGATGCCGTGCGCATACGCAACCCCCAAGTCCTCGTCGCGGGGCCGGCCTTCAACTCCGGGCGCTACGGCCTGAGCTGCGTCGAGATTTGCAACACGGTGGCTGCGGCTCTCGAAATTCCCTGCGTCACGGCGATGCACGAAGACAACCCCGCGGTGGGAACCTATCGCGACTTTGCCAATCCCCGCGTCTATTGCTTGCCGACGACGGAGACCGCCGCCGGCATGACGGACGCTTTAAAAGCGGTAGCGAAATTTGTCGCGCGCCTTTCCCGTGGCGACAACATCGGTCCTGCGCTGCCGGAAGGTTACCTCGCGCGCGGCATCCGGCGTCTGGAAAAGACCGATCGTCCCGGGGTCGACCGCGCCATCGATATGCTGCTCAAAAAAATCAAGCATGAGCCCTTTGTCACCGAAGTGCCGATGGAGGCTTGGGATGATATCGCGCCGGCGCTGCCGCTCACTCAACTTAAAGACCGCAAGATCGCCGTGATCACCACCAGCGGCGTGGTGCCGTGGGGCAATCCGGATCGGTTCAAGACTTACCGCAACACGCATTGGCAACAATACAACGTCGCCGAGCTCAAAGAACTGGAGCCAGGGAAGTGGGAAGCGGTTCATGGCGGCTACAACGTTGCCTACATGAACAAGAATCCTCACTATGGGGTTCCGCTCGATGCGTTGCGTGCCTTGGAAGCAGAAGGCGTGATCGGTCCAGGGAAACTCTACCCGGCTTTTTATGTGGTTCCCGGTAACCAAGGTTCGCCGGCGGTCATGCGCCGGATCGGCCAGGAGATTGCGGCTGATTTAAGAAAGAACGGTGTCGAAGGAGTGCTGTTGGTCGCCACGTGAGGGACCTGTAGTCGCAGCGGTGCTGTGATGAGCAAAGAACTTGAGAAGGCAGGACTTCCGGTGGCTCTGGTCACCGCGATGTATCCGGTGGCGGAGCAGGTGCGTGCCAATCGTATCGTCAAAGGCGTCAGCATTCCGCATCCCTGCGGCGATCCGAGTTTACCGCCGGAACTTGATGCGCGGCTGCGCCGCGAAATCGTTCAGACGGCACTCAACGCACTCGGAGCCGAAGTCAAAGGACCGACGCTGTTTACACCGAACATGACGGTGAGCGGGTAAAACAATGCGGCTCGAACTGGCAGATTATCCGGTAAAACAAATCCGCTTGGGACGGACGTTTCGCTATCAAGACGGAATGTTGGAAGTCGATGGCCCCCCGCTCGAAGCAATGATCCTACGCGATGAACGAATCGCGGAGGCATCGTTAGCCGTGGTGCGCCCAGGGGACAAGGTGCGCATCACCGGGATTCGCGACCTGGTCGAACCGAGAGTGAAAGTGAGCGGCAACGGCCAGGTCTTTCCGGGAATCCTTGGGCCCGTCGAAGCGGTGGGCGATGGCCGCACCCATCGCTTATCCGGCATGACGGTGGTCGCGACGGCCGCCTATGAGGGAACCGTAAGAGCTGGTTTGGGCGTGCAGCGCAGCGCGCTGCTGGACATGTGCGGCGCGGGAGCGGCGGCATCCAAGTTCGGTGCATTGGCGCACCTCGTGTTAATCATGAAACTTCGCGATGGCCTTTCGGAGTTGGATGCGCATACGGCGATTCAAGCCGCGGAGTTTCAGGTCGCCCGCCGCGTCGCGGAAACCACCATTGGCGTCGAGCCCAGCGGAGTCGAGATTTACGATTTGAGCGTTCGACGTCCGGAGTTGCCCAACGTGGTATTGATTCAGGGTTGCTTGACCGACGATCATCATGTGCACTCGGGCGTGAGTTATTACGGTTTGCCGATACGGGAATCGCTCTCGACGGTCGTCCATCCCAACGAGTTGCTCGACTGCGCCATGGCCGTCAATGCGACCCGCGGCATCGGCTATTTTCCGATCACCTGGGACTGGCAGAATCATCCGCTGGTGCTCGGCCTCTACCGGGATCATGGCCGGCGTTTGAATTTTCTCGGCATGATCTTGCAGCGCATTCGCTACGAAACCTTTCACGGCAAAGAAGTCATCGCGCTGAACGCCGCGCAACTGGCGGTGACGCTGGGCGCCGAAGGGGCGCTGGTGGCATGGCTCGGTTCGGGCAACGCCTTTGTCGATGTGATGCTGACGGTGCGCGCCTGCGAGCGGCGCGGCATCGACACCGTGCTGGTGACCTATGAGTATGGGGGAAAAGACGGCGTCGACTCGCCGCTACTGTTCTATGTTCCGGAGGCGGATGCCGTGGTGAGCACGGGAAGCCGCGATCGCTGGTTGGAGCTGCCCGAGATGGAACGTCTCGTCGGTCCCTACGAACGGGTGCAGATTTTGAGTTATCCGGGAGCGCCGGTCGCCGAGGCGAAAGGCCAGTTAACGTTGGACGCCCGCGACATGGTGATCGGCGGCGTCGATAACTGGGGCAAGGAGTCCTGGGTCTGCAACGCCTACTAGAAATAAAAGGGTATTCCGCGCCGGCTCGCGAAAACCTAAATGGCAAATCTCACACCAGTCGTTAAAGCAGCCGCCAACGTATTGATTCACACGCCCGGTCTGACACGCTACGGCTCAAAACCCGATAGAGAAATCGCCGCCAATCCGGCGCGTCTCCAGGAGTTGAACGGCAAGCTACGAACCTACGCCGAAGCGCGGGATTATCTCCCCAATCAAGTTTTTGTCGGGCAGCAGTCACCGGAAAGGCTCTCCGAGATCGCTCGCCCGTGGTTTGGCCATCAAGCCGCGCTGAGCGAAGAACGACAATCGTTCGGGAGCGTCATCGACGAAAGACTATTTCTTGCGCTGGTCGCGCTGGCAGACCCGTTCAGGCATGTTGTGTTGCTTGACCGTTTCTGGGAAGAGACAGCGCCGATTCTCCAGCAGTCGCCTGTTTGCAAGCCGCTGGTCGCGTCTTCACCCAACCTCGTCAACGCAAACGGACTTAGGGCGAAAATCACAGAAGGGGATGGCCTGCCCTTGTTTGCCGGCGTCGATCCGGAGGCCGTCGGTTGGATCGCCAACGGCCACCAAGAAGACGACTCGCTTTCAGCGATGGTGCTATTGGAGAACCTGTGCGGCAAAGTGTCGGCGGCCCTGGCGCTTGAAGAGATCTTCGTTAGAAATGACGGACTGAAAAAGCATGATGTCGGTTTCGTCCTGGGTTGTTCTGAGGAGGCCGTCGGCGATCGCTATCAGCGCGGCGGCGGCAACCTGGCAAAGGCGATCGCTGAATTTAGCGGCTGCGACATGGCCTCCGGATTCGACATCAAGGACTTTTGCGCTGCGCCGATTCCAGCGCTGGTCACGGCTGCGGCGTTGGTGCACAGCGGTGTCGTCGAGAACATCATCGTCGTCGGCGGTTCGTCGTTGCCCAAGCTCGGCATGAAGTTTCTGTACCATATGGAAAAGAACATGCCGGTACTGGAGGATATGCAGGCTGCCGTGGCCGTCTGGATCGGCCAAGACGACGGTAAAAGTCCGATCGTCAATCTTGCCAGCGTCGGACGGCATCCAGTTTCCGCCGGTGCTTCGTTGGATCAACAATTGAAAAGCCTCGTCATCGATCCGTTGAATCGTCTGGCGCTGGAAGTGCCGCACGTTGATAAGTTTGTCACAGAGCTGCATAATCCGGAGATCACATTACCGGCCAACGGCGGCGACGTGGCGGAGCGGAACTATCGCATGCTGGCTGCAGTGCTGGTTAAGGCGGGGAAACTCGCGAAGACGGAAATTCCCATGTTCATGAAAGAGAAAGGACTGCCAGGCTACGCTCCAACGCAGGGCCATATCGCGTCGGCGTTGGCGTATGTGCCTCACGCGTATCAGGGGCTGACTCAAGGCTACTTCCAGCGCTGTTTCCTTCTTGCGCGCGCTAGTCTATTTCTAGGGCAGATGACGCAGCTGAGCGACGGCATGTCGGTCATGTTAGAACGGCATCCCTGACGGCAGGGAGAAATTCAAAAAGGTTTGGAGGAAAAGCTGATGGAGTTTCGAGGGAAAAAAATAGCGATTCTCGGCGAGCGCGACGGCGTGCCGGCGCATACCATCGAGCAGGCCATTGAAAATCTGGGCGCCGAGGTCGTCTACGCGACGACTCAGTGCTTCGTTTGAACAGCCGCTGGTGCGGTGGACCTTGAGGTTCAAGGTCGCGTCAAACAACTCGCGGAGGAGTACGGTAAGGACAAACTTGTGGTGCTCCTGGGTGCGCCGAACGTCGATGCCGCTCGCGTGCAGTTCGAAACCATGACTCGCGGAGATCCGACCTATGCCGGCCCTCTCGGGGGGGTTGAGCTGGGGTTAGAGGTGTATCATGTCTTTGAGCCGGCGGTGAAAGAAGCGATCGACCCCGCTCGCTATAGCGACCTGATCGAAACGTTGGAGCTGGGTTTGGAGGCCGACTCCATCGTCGAGGCGTTACAGCAGGCTCGCGCTGGTGAGAATCAGTAATCGGGGAAAGTAAATTTCCACGGGCTTACGGCAGCGGACACCGCAGTTACACGCCAACAGCCGTTTAAGTAAATTCATACCTCACCAGCACTCAGATGGCACGTTACAGAGTCGGCATCGATATCGGCGGCACCTTCACCGACCTCTGCGTTCTCGACGAGCAGGGCGGGGAGGTTTTCAATTCCAAGGTTCTCAGCACACCGGCGGACCTGCCGCAGGGAGTGATGAATGCCCTTGATGAATTCTTCGGCGACGGACGCGTGCCCGAAGATGTGGCGTTTCTGTTTCACGCCACCACGATCGCGACCAACGCGCTCTTGGAGCGCAAGGGGGCCAAAACCTGGCTACTCATTAGCGAGGGTTTCACCGGTATCTATGAAACCCCCGAGCTGGGCGAGGTGCGCAGCGCGACTTACGACTACCTGAGTTATCCCAAGCCGCCGATGCTCGTGCGCCAGCGCGAGACGATTCAAATTCCCGAGCGCATCGACTTCCGCGGCAATGTGCTGCGCGCCCTCGACGAAGCCGAAACCAGGAAGCGTTTGGCGCGCCTGGAAGGCACTGGCGTCGAGTCGGTGGCGGTCTGCTTGCTGTTTTCGTTTATGAATGCAGCCCACGAAAGGCGGCTGCGCGAGTTGGTCGCCGAGGTCGTGCCCGATGCCCAGGTCTATTTGTCCTGCGAAACGCTGCCGCAGATTCGCGAGTACCCGCGTCTCACGACCACGGTGGTGAACGCCTACGTCGCGCCGGTGGTGAATCGTTACATCCACCGGCTCGAAGCGGCGCTCAAGTCCCGACGCATCACCAAGCCGCTCTACATCATGCAGTCCAACGGCGGCAGCCTGACCGGCGCCGCGCTACGCGATATCCCGGTGCGCATGATCGAGTCGGGTCCGGCGGCGGGCGTACTGGGCGCGGCCCATCTCGGGCGCATGACGGATCAACTCAAAATTATCTCCTTTGACATGGGCGGCACCACGGCGAAAGCGGGGATCATTCAAGATGGCGAGCCGAGAATCGTGCCGCGTTTTCAAGCGGGCGATTGGCTGATCTCGACCCCATCCCTCGATCTGGTCGAGATCGGCGCGGGCGGCGGCAGCATCGCCTGGATCGACAAGAGCGGCCTGCTCAAAGTCGGGCCGCAGAGCGCGGGCGCCGACCCTGGGCCGGCCTGTTATCCCGGCGGCGGTGCTTTGCCGACGGTGACCGACGCCGACGTGACGCTCGGCTGGTTGAATCCGGAATTTTTCGTCGGCGGAAAATTTTCTCTCGATGCCGGAGCGGCTGATCGGGCGATCACGACGCACATCGCCGAGCCGCTGAAGCTTTCGGCCATCGAAGCCGCCAACGGCATCATCAAGATCGTCAGCTCGAACATGGTGGAAGCGTTGCGCCTGGTCACGGTATCGCGGGGCGAGGACCCGCGCGATTACGTTCTCGTCGCGTTCGGCGGCGCGGGGCCGGTGCACGCGGCGCTGCTGGCGCAGGAACTCAAAATTCCACGCGTGCTCATTCCCGCCGCGCCGGGCGTGCACGCGGCGATGGGTTTGCTGGTCTCCGATTTAAAGCGCGACTACGTGCAAACCCATTTTGCCGACCTTCAAGAGGTCGAGGTGGGGGAGATTCAGCGCCGTTTCGAAGCGATGGAAGCGGTCGCGCAACAAGAGTTCGAGTCTCAAGGCATCCCGCGCGAACGCATCGTCCACGAACGCGCCATCGACCTGCGCTACAGCATTCAGAAATACGAGCTGCCGGTTCCCGTGGTCCGTTCCGGATTAAAGCCGGACGCCAAGGCGGGATGGCGCAGGGCCTTCGATGAAATCCACGAGAAACATTTCGGCTCGCGCGCCGAGGATCAAAAGGTCGAGGTCGTCAACTACCGGTTGACGACCAAAGTGATCGTGCCGAAGCCGGCGATAATCGAATCGCCGAGCGGCGGGGAGAAGTGTGACGTGGCGCTCAAAGCGCGGCGCAAGGCTTACTTCGACGGCTGGCGCGATACGCCGATCTACGATCGCGGCAAGCTTGTGTCGGGCAACCGCCTGCGCGGTCCGGCGATCATCGAGCAGATGGATTCCACGACCGTGGTTCATCCAGGCCAGGAAGCCCGTATCGACCGCTTCGGCAACGTCATCATTGATATCAACGGGGACAGACCATGACCGCAAAGCTCGATCCCATCACACTGGAATTGATTCACTCCAAAGTCACCAGCGTCATCGAAGAGATGCGCATCGTGCTTTTTCACAGCGGCTATTCCACCGTGCTGCGCGAGTCCGAAGACGGCAGCGCCGGGCTGCTCGACGCGCGGCTGCGCACCGTCGCCGTGTCGAAGAAGCTGCCGCTCCATTTCGGCTCCTTCTCCGCCATCGCCGATCATCTGCCGCGTTTTTATCGAAGCGAAGACCTGGAAGAAGGCGACATTTTAGTCTTCAATCATCCCTACGCCGGCAACGTCACCCACCCCAACGATACGATCATTCTCATGCCGGTGTTCGCCGGCGGGGAGCTGGTCGCTTACACCGGAACCCTGGCGCATAAGGCCGATCTCGGCGGCCCGCGCGCGGCCCATGTGGCGCAGGATATTTGGGAAGAAGGGTTGGTGATCCCGCCGACCAAGCTTTACGCGCGCGGCGAAGTCAATCCGGAAATCGAAAAATTGATCGCGGCGAACAGCCGCATCCCGGTCGAAACCCTGGGCGACCTGCGCGGCCAAATCGCGGCCTGCCGGGTGGGCGCCCAGCGGATTCAAGAGCTGTGCGCTCGCTTTGGCAACGAAACCATGCGCGACGGCTGCGCCGAACTGATGGCGCGGGTCGCCCGGCAGTTGCGCGACGCCTTGGAAGGGATGCCCGACGGCAGGCAAGAAGCGGAGGGTCTGCTCGATCACGACGGCATCGGCTACGAACGTCCGCGCCGAGTCCACGTGGCGGTGGAGAAAAAGGGCAGGGAGATTCTCTTCGACTTCAGCGGGTCGGACGAGCAGGCCCGCGGCCCGGTCAATGTGACCTCCGCGCTGATCAAGAACACCTGCTACTTTGGCTTGATGGCCATGACCGACGCGAGCTTGCCGTTCAACCACGGCTTCGTCGACGTCGTGCAAACGAAATTCAAAGAGGGAACGATCGTTTGCCCGCGCGCGGGCGGCCCGGTGTCGTATTACGTGCCGCTCGCCTATCTTACCGCCGACGTGGTGCTCCATGCCATCGGCAAATTCATTCCCGATCGAGCCGTCGGCTCATCCGGTGGCGGCGGCGGTGTGCGCATCGCCAGCTCCGGCGGCAAAAGCGGCAAGCCATGGGTCTTCATGGAACTCCTCGATACGGCGCTCGGCGCCAGCGGCAAGCAAGACGGCGTGTCGTTGATTCACGGCACTCTGGGCGTGGGTCAATTCCGGCCGGGGCCCATCGAAATCCACGAGACCGAGTTTCCCATGCGCGTGTTGCGCTTCGACGTGCGCAAGGATTCCGGCGGGCCGGGGAAATTTCGCGGCGGCCTCGGCTGCACCCGCGAATATCAATTATTGGATGATGCCGCCGTGCGCGTGCGCGGCAAAGGGGACATGCGCAGCAAATTTCCGCCCTGGGGCGTGCTCGGCGGCAAGCCCGCGCGCACCGGGTTTTACGCCGTTAACGGGGAGGAACTTGCGGAAACCGTGCGTGAAGCGGCGCTCAAGCCCGGCGATGTGGTGCAAGTCAACATGAACGCCGGCGGCGGCTACGGCGACCCGCTGGATCGAGATCCCGTGGCGGTGCTCGGCGATGTCCTGGACGGTTATGTCTCGATCGAAGGAGCGCGGGAAGATTACGGGGTGATCATCAGTCGCGATAAAGCGGCCGTTGATGTTGATGCGACGAATAAACACCGTGATGAAAGAAGATTGAGAGGCGAACGTGAATCAGCTTGATCTGCGTCCGAAATTGAGCTGGAACGAACTGTGCCGGCTTACACGAGAGCCTTGATGTTGCTGAACACCGCGAAGGCTGAGGAGCGCAGAGCGTCTCCTCAAGCTGGTGTTAGTTTTCAGCGCTGATCCGAAAGCTCTTCGCGCACGATCTTGCGCACAATCTCTTCCGTAAGCGACTTCTCCGTCAGACCGAGATAGGAGTTCAGGGCATCGTTGATTAGGGTCTGATAGCCCTTTCCCGTTCTCTCGGATTGAGCCTTGAAGCGCTTCAGGATTGCATCGTCGAGATAGATCGTGATGCGGGTCTTCCCAATCGGGGGGATCACCGCTCCACGTTTGCCCTTGGAGAAATTATACTCCTTCTTCATAACTCCTTCTTTCCTTCGGTGTCGGCTTCCGAACCGAGATGATGCGAACTTCGTCGCCCCGATGTGTCCAGACCACCACCATCGGGGAGCCGAACGTGTTTGCACCCAGGGTTATGAACCGCAGCTCTCCCTCGGCCGATTCATCTTCAATCGTGACCGCTAAGGGGTCGCTCAAAACACCATCGCCTTCAGCAAGCGAGACACCGTGCTTCTTGAGATTTGCCGAGTCCTTCTTGGGATCGAAGATTGCTGTCACCAGACAAGTGTATGCATAAGATGCATATGTTGCAAGCTCGCGGTAGAGTCGTGGGGTGGTATCGGGTACTGAACGCTAACGTTCAAGGCTGAGCGGACAAGGCCGGCGAGCAAATCGAGCGGGTCCGAAGGTCTGTCTCAAGCCGCGGGTTGGGGCGACGAACGCCGCAATGCATTATGACGTGCAACACGGAATCTACTGCCGCTGGAAACCAGATACAATGCCATGTTATCGATGTCATTCGAATACAGCTCAACAACAGTGTAAACCAGATCACTCTTCGGTGCTTTAGCCGGTTCACCGCGTCGGTCGAGACAAATAACCTCTCCGTGAACGAACACAACATGGTCGCCCACCTGGAACCTCTCAGAATCCGCCACGTGATACCATGTCCGCCCAAGTTGTTTCCAACAAAGTCTTAGATAATCTTCCACTGTTTGGTAAAGCAACGTCTTCTGCTCCTGGACCCGGGAGGAAAAAGTCACATCGTTGAACGATCCCATACCGCCGTAGATATTCTCAACTTGCCGCCCAAAAGAATATTTTTCTTGCCAATTGTCAGCGCATGTCTCCAATCTAGCGGCTTCGGCGGCGAAACGGGCTAATGTTTCTGCCCAATGCGGACTTTCCTGCAGAATGGCAGTCGATAGAACGTGAAGCTGTTCAGTCAGTGACCTCTCAACGGAATGTTCGTAGTACGGCGTATTCATTTGCGACGGTATTTACCCTAACGTATAGCGGTTTATCCCTCAAAGCTTGGCAGCAACCAAGCTCCAGGGAACCACTGAATTGGCGACAGAGGGGATAAAACGTGCCTGCCTGTGCCGAGCACGGCAGACAGGTTGGATGAACCCGCGAAGCCGCACGGACGTTGCGGCTATGCGGATTGTAAAAGGGGACGTAAAAGGGGGACGTAAAAGGGGACGTTGTTGACTAGCTGGACAAACTTCTGGTCAATATCTTCGAAACCCCAGAAGTCGATATTCTGAGTTGGCGCGCCACCTCGGCGATCGCTACGCCAAAATCTTCCGGCAGCTTGCACACCAATGCCGCTCTTATCGTGTGCAGTTTCCCACGTCGGCTCCCGCTTCTGAGTTCCGGCAGAGATGCGCCGCTTTTCTTGCACGCCTCCGCGATAACTCGCTCGACTCGTCCGCTTTGTCCGCCTGTGGCGAGGTGGCGTGCATCCGCGCCTCAGCATGCGTAAGCACACGCAGCCACGGCCAGTTCGCCCAACTGGCGCACAAAATAGCTTCGATCCTGTTCGTCATCAACGATGCGCCGCCCGTCGATCCCTCGGATCATCACGTGGTGGAACATCCCTGCACTATCGAGCCTTGCTTGATGTTGCTCGCCTACCGTCTCCGATTCTGTTGATGATCCCATATTGGACTTTGTCCAGCTAGTCAACAACGTCCCCTATCCCTTCGTATCCCTTTGTCCCCTATCCCTTTGAGGAAAGGGATTCGGATTTACTTTAAGGGCAGTAGCGTCCTTGTAGCACATGCTTTACGTCTGTAGCCTTGTCGATGTCAACAAGATTTTGGTTCAATTGCCTGTGAACATCCAGCAGCTTAGCCTTTGTTGAGTCACCATAAACGTAGACGACGACCTCATAGTTTCTACACTTATAGCCAGAAGATTCCGGCGAAATAATGACAATATCTTGACCGGCTGTTATCTCTTTCCCCACAACAAAGGGACCTTGTGAGCTCTGCGGGTTTTCAAAGTGAGCCTCCAAATCTGCTCCCTGAGGAAGGATGTCTCTCCCAACCAGGAAAATAGCTTGGCTGGTCAAAAAAGGGGGTTTATCGCGGTTAGGGAAATGGTGTTGGAACATTACCCCTTTCCCAACGAGATATCTTGAAGATACGGTTTCTGGAAGAGGGTTAGAACTTTCGAGTACTTCCTGCGGTTGCTGTCTCAGCCGCTGTTCTTCTCCAGATTTCTGGAGCCTTTGCGGAGTGGGCATATCGATTTTCTCGGTCTTCTTCCCAAGCGGAGGTACTTCCGAGAAGTTAACAACACCTTTTTCGTCTACCCATTTGTAAATAGTCGCACCAATAGTCACTACGGCGAACACAGGCATTAGAAAGAGCAGCAGATATCTTCGCATCATACGAGTGCTCCTTTCCTTACAGTGTCGGCAGCCTAATCCAACGCTCAGCCATCGCTATTAGCGATCGGTCTGAAGCGAATGGTTAGCTTAAGCAAACATCTCTATAAGCAGCTTACTGCGTCCAACTCAGAACCTTAGGGCCGACCGAATAAATCATCATGATGACCTGCATCCCGTCTGCGCTAACACCGTCGGCTACTCTTGCCATAGTCTTCCATGTCCCGGTCCGGACATCCAAGAGTTTTATACGGATGATGGCGTCGTTGGTCATCGTCACAGCAGCAAGACTGGTTTCATCCGGTCCCCATTCAACTGTGACAATCCCCTCGTCAGTTGTGAAGGTCTTGAAAGGCTTATCAAACGCAAGCTTCTGTCCTCCTGTGAGATCATAAACATAAATAACACTACTAATTTTTTTAGAGGCGTCGTCACTACCCCACAAGGCAAGCTTGGAACCCGTAGGTGACAAAGTCATATTTCCATAAAACAACGCCCCAAGATTGGCCAATCTAAGTGTTTTGATTTGTTCCTTGTCCATTAGTTTAATTGGCTTTGACGGGCCTAACGGCTTGAAGTAGAAGTTTCCCAAGTTGTCCTGATCTTGCGCCATGACCACGCCTTTATCCTTTGGGGCAGAACGGTCCAAGACCTCAAAAAAATAAACTCCAGCGCTATCTGGCACCCATTCCGCCAGGATAGGTGCGTTCACCAAGGTATCTACGACCCGTTTTAGGGGATCGATAACGAAGGCACCGGCTCCCACTGCTATAAGAATCTTTTGTCCGTCGGGCGACCATCGAAAACTTGGTCTGACCTGGGGTGCAGGGCTCCGGTCTTCGACCTTCAACGGAAGCTCGTAACGTGACCGCATTTTTTCGTCTTCTAGGTCGGCAACTATAACGGACAGGACAGAATTTGGTTGTTCAAACAGGCCCACCGCAATCTTTCGCCCGTCCGGGGACCAGATTGGCTGTGTAAATACACTTGCGTTCTCCAATGTGAAAATGGTTTTGATGCCACCTCTTAAATCGCCGAGTTCCAGATTGACTCTTCCGCTGGTCCGGTCTCCTGTTATGTACGTGAACCACTTCCCATCGGGTGACCACATTGGCATCATCGGCAACGGTTCGTAGGTCGCAATCCGCAGTGTCACCCGGGTTCCATCAACATAAACGCCCCTGAAGACGAATTTGTCTCCCTCCACATCGAGATAAAGAATAGGTTGCGCGGCCTTGCCCTGTTCGGTTGCGACTGGAATCCTATTCTGGGTGGACAAAGACGTCGTTGCGCAACCCATGATGATACTCCCGAGAACCACAATGTAACCCGCAACAACGCAATTAAGAATTTTTTCGATAGGAGTGGTGTTCACAACTTTCCCAATTCTCTTGCTCCTAGTGCAAGCTAACGTATAGCGTTTTATCCCGCAAAGCTTGGCGGCAATCAAGCTCCAGAGGAACCACTGAATTGGCAACAGAGGAGATAAAACGTGTTGGACTAAACCGCGGAGCCACACGGACGTTGCGGCTATGCGGATTGTAAAGTGGAGCAGCGGCGCGGAGTGCGGCGCTTTGTTAGCGATAGATCGACAAACGGGTGAAGGTTGATCTCGGCACCGATAGGTTTTCTGTGATTGCGGTAGTCCAACGGGGTTTCGCATCGACTTCTTCGCGCCGTCAGACCCGCCTGCCAGGGCGCCTGCCTGTGCCGATACGGCAGGCACACCCGTGCGAAGCGGGCAGGGTGAGAGTTAAACGGGCTTAAGAAGGAAAAAGTCTTTCTCATGAGGAATCCCGTCGGGGTGAGGCTGACCGCGGTGGCAGCTCAGCGAGGACGATCATGGATCCGTGTTTGCAAGAAGGGCAGCGGGAAAGATCGATGCCGGTGCGGGTTAAAGAAAAGCCCCCTTTCCCCTCCCGTTGGTGTCAAGATTGTAGTGATTGTTATGTCGGACCCCGTTTCCATCATGAAGGGAGCTCTTCCGAACGCATTTCCTAATTTTTCGCCGGTTAGCTTCCACAACCATGCGTGAAGTCGCCCGATAAGGCGAATAGTTCTCGGCTTTAGACGAGCCATACGCGCTCCAGTGTCACGTCGGGGCGATCAGGAATCTGCGCAACCAACAACAAAATGTTTGGCCTCCATTTTGTTTGTTTTTTCCGCTGGTCGACCATGAGAGATTCTTGGCACAGCCGGCTTTTACCACGCCGACTTTATGCCGTCCAATGGAAGGATAGCCGGTCTCGCTCCTATTCCTCCAAACTCAATGGAGAATCGATTCGCAAGAGCAAATATAGCAAAGGAGACTTGCAAATCACCGAAGGCTTAGGCTAATGAAAAAACTCCAGCGTCGTTTCGCTCCGACGGTCCCCCGGCCGAAATGCTCCGAAATGGGCAGTCGGAATGCCCCCGAGGTGAGTGGCTGAATTGAGCGCAACACCCGGCTAAACTACAAACATGTCTCGTCTAAACTTCACCCTAGAACAAGAGTCCAGCGAATCAAGGGCGCGCGCAGCGACATTTCACACTCTCCATGGCGAGGTCAAAACTCCGATTTTCATGCCGGTCGGAACGCAGGCGACGGTGAAAGGACAAACGGTTGATAGTTTAAAAACGACCGGGGCGCGCGTGCTTCTGGTCAACACCTATCACCTGCTTCTTCGTCCAGGGCCAGAGGTCTTTAAGAAAATCGGCGGCATCCACTGTTTCATGAACTGGGATGGCCCAGTGCTTACGGACTCCGGCGGGTTTCAGATTTATTCTCTTCCGCACTCGAGAAAAATGAACGAAGAGGGCGCTCGTTTTCGAAGTTATGTGGATGGCAAATCTTATCTCCTCTCGCCTGAATCAAGTATCGAGATGCAGAAAGCGATCGGCAGCGACATCATGATGGCTCTCGATCAGTGCATCCCTTCCACCGCCCCGTACGCTCAAGCAGAGGCGGCTATGCAGATCACGCATCGTTGGGCCGAGCGCTCCCTTCGCGCCCGAGACGACTCGCTCCAAGCACTGTTTGGAATTGTCCAGGGAGCCTGCCATCACGATCTCAGAAAGAAGAGCGCCGCGTTTTTAAGGGATCTCCCGTTCGACGGCCTGGCCATTGGAGGCCTGGCCGTAGGCGAAACTCAGCGTGAGCGCTACGAGTTCACGGGATTCGTGACCGAACATCTTCCGAAAAATCTTCCTCGTTATCTCATGGGTGTGGGCACACCGATTGATATTCTCGAGGGCGTTTTCCGCGGGGTCGATATGTTCGACTGTATTATTCCCTCCCAACTGGCGCAACGAGGAGTGGCCTTTACCTCTCACGGAAAACTTCAGTTGCGCCGCTCCGTGCATAAGTTTCTAGAACAGTCTCTTGACGCCCAGTGCGACTGCCAGACCTGCAAACAATACTCGCGCGCATACATTCACCATCTCGTCAAATCAAATGAGATATTAGGTTGGCACCTTTTAGCCATTCACAATATGTCCTTCTATCATCGTCTGATGAGGGAGATGAGAGAGAGCATTTTGCGTGATGACTTTCTCTCTTACTATGAGAAGAAACGACTCGAGTTTGTGCGAGCCGACGAAGAAAACCCAGGTCGCCCTCCAAAAAAAGCCAGGACCGCTCAGCCGGCCCGCTTGGGCGATTATGAAATCTACACGTCTGCTCAGGGCTTTTCCAGCATACGCCAGATCAGCTCTGGCGAGGTGATGCACTCGGTGAATCGCCCGAGCGATGAAGCCAACAAGCTCTACGTCGAGCAGTCGTGTCTCGCCGCTCGCCTATTAAAGCGAGCGACCCAGGCAGAGGAGCTGGTGATCTGGGACATAGGACTCGGTGCGGCCTCGAATGCCATGGCCGCCATTCACTGTTTTGAAAACTGTTATGCAGGAAAAGGTGAGAACACCCTTCGCCCTCTGCGCCTTGTGAGTTTCGAATGTGATCTCGATCCGCTCACCCTCGCCACTAAAGATCCCGGCCGTTTCCCTCATCTTCGGCACGGAGCACCCTTCCGAATTCTTGAAAGCGGCAAGTGGAAACACGCATCAAGCCCGCTCCAATGGAAACTTCTTAAAGGGGATTTTCCGTGTTTTATCGAATCAGCACCAATTCCTGATCTTATTTTTTACGACCCGTTCTCATCCAAAACAGACACCGCGCTTTGGACGGCCGAGATCTTTTCGCGAATTCTCAAGCGCTGCCTGCCAAAATCAGCCGAACTCTACACCTACTCAGCTTCGACTGCCGTGAGAGCTTCTCTTCTAACAGCAGGTTTTTTTGTCGCACAAGGCGTTGGGATAGGGCCTAAGTCAGATACCACCATCGCATTCACGACAGCGAAAGGAGCTCAAGATCATCCCTTACTTCCACGACTCTTGGGCCAAGAGTGGCTCACGCGATGGAGAAGAAGCGGTTCGAAATTTCCCACGACTCTTTCAGATGAAAAGAGGCCTCATTTTGAAAAACTCATTGAAGCCCATCAGCAATTTTCATCCGAGTTTCGAAGACCGCCGTGAGATCTAGAATTTCTTTTACCACAGAGACCCAGCGGCGGAGCCACAACCAAAGCTGCGGGTATAGGAAATTTAAACCACCTTTTTTTCCAGCCCGAGCTATGTCGCCGGCCAGGCGAGTTGTCAATCCCCTTTCTGTTTGATGAAAATCGTGGTTTTGCTTCGGCTGGCTTGGGCGGCGCAGCGGTCCGATGCGCGTCGTTTGTTCCCCGGCGAGGCGCTCGCTCAAACTCAGACCGAGCGGCTCCCTTGGTAGCGTCGGCAACCGGTTTTCGGCTCGTCAGATCGTTTGGAATAAATCGAATCGCTGCGCCGGCGCGCGCCTAAGGATAGGATCGAACGACCGGGACGCCGCGCGTAGCAGGGGTGGCCTGTTTGCTGCTGTACCAGACCGTGCGAGGTAATGACTCCACCCAGGCTACAATCCCGGCACGTACCACGTGCATTTTTCGGCGGGCGTAGTATGATGCCGACGACTGTTAACGATTGACGGAGGGGGAAAGATGGGACTAACACAAGAAGTTGCCAACTTTGTTTTCAAGTCGCGTTACCGGGATATTCCCGAGGACGTCGTTCAATTGGCGCGGGGATTTATCCTTGACGGATTCGGCGTGGCCCTGGCGGGTTCTACGGATGAATGCTCGCGTATCGTGCAGGCGCATATTCGGCAGATGGCGGGGAAGGGCGAGGCGACGGTACTTGGAACCAAGCTATCGGCGCCGACGCCCAAGGCAGCGTTGGCCAACGGCGTAGCCGGCCATGCGATGGATTACGACGACACACAGCTTTCGACTTCAAAGGAGGCGGTCTACGGCCTGTTGACGCATCCGACGACGCCGGTGCTCGCGGCGGTATTGGCCGTCGGCGAGAAAGCGAAAATCAGCGGCGAGGATTTTGTGTTGGCCTACAATTTGGGTGTCGAGGTCGAATGCCGGATCGCGGACGCAATCAACCCGCACCACTATCAATCCGGCTTCCATTCGACGGCGACGATCGGCGGACTGGGCGCGGCGATGGCGGTGGGTAAAATCCTAAAGCTCAAGGAAGAGCAACTGATTCGCACGCTGGGCATCGCCGCGAGCATGTCCTCCGGCCTGCGGGAAAATTTCGGCACCATGACCAAGCCGCTGCACGCGGGACGCGCGGCGGAGAATGGGGTTACAGCGGCGCTTTTGGCCCGGGCGGGATTCAGCTCGGCGACGAACATTCTGGAGGCGCGCCGGGGATTCTATAACGCCATGGCGGGCGGCTACGATGAAAGCAAAATCGCCGGCAAGCTCGGCGGCAGCTACTTCATGAAGGAGCCGGGCATCTCGATCAAGCCATATCCATCGGGCTCGCTGTCGCATCCGGCGCAGGACCTGATCCTCGATCTGGTCAAAGAGCACGATCTTCACGCCGGGGATATCGAGCATATCGACGTCGGCACCAATTCCAACGTTCCCAATGCGCTGATCTATCCGATGCCGAAGACGGCGCTGGAGGGGAAATTTAGCATACCGTTCTGCATGGCCATTGCCGTCTTGGAACGTAAAGCGGGCATCGCCCAGTTCCAGGACCGCAAGGTGCGCGACAAGCGCGTGGTCGAGATGATGAAGCGGGTGACGCTCTACGTCGACGACGAGATGGAAGCGCTCGGCTATGATAAAGTGCGCGCGCGCGTGCGCATCAAGCTCAAAAACGGCAGCATGATCGAGGGTCGCTACGACGTAGCGCGCGGCCATCCCGAAAAGCCCATGAGTTGGGCCGAGCTAGGGGACAAATTTCGCGACTGCGCCGACCTGGTGCTGCCGCGCCAGAGCGCCGCCGACGTGATTCAACTAGTGGCAAGGATGGAACAACTGCGAAGTCTCAGCCCGCTGCTCAGGGCGCTTAGCGGCGGCATACCGAAGAGCGAAAAAAAGAGCGCGCAAGCGGGGAGCAAAAAGTGGAGCCGTACTCGCAAGCGATAGGGCGTTTTGTTAGCGGGCTAAGGCTGGCCGAGGTTCCGGCGCCGGTGATCGATAAAGCCAAATTGGTTTTTCTCGATACGCTGGGCGTGGCGCTGGCCTCGTCCACGATGGATTTCGGCGCCATGGTCACACGAGTGGCGCAGCGACTCGGCGGCACCGCCGCAAGTCGCGTCATCGGTTCGCCGATCAAAGTCGCGGCCGCCAACGCGGTGATTGCCAACGGCACCCTGGCCCACGGCCTGGATTACGACGACACTTTGGAAGAAGCGGTCGTACACACCGGTTCCTGCGCCTGGATGACGGCGTTGGCGGTGGGCGAGGAGTTGGGGGCCAGTGGCGCAGCCGTTCTGGAATCCGCCATCGCGGCGACGGAGGTATTGTGTAAGGTAGGCCTGGTGGCGCCCGGCAAGTTTCATGCGCGGGGATTTCACCCGACGGCGATCTGCTCGACATTCGGCGCGGCGGCGGCAGCGGGCAAGCTATATGGCTTAACGGCCGCCCAATGGAGCGACGCCTTCGGCCTGTGTGGCAGCCAGAGCTCGGGCATCATCGAATATCTCGCCGACGGCACCTGGACCAAGCGGCTCCATCCCGGCTGGTCGGCCCACGGCGGCGTGATCGCGACCCTGCTCGCGCGCGAAGGCTTTCGCGGGCCTGGTAAAGTCTTCGAAGGGACCCATGGTTTTTTTCATGCGTTCGGCGGCCAGAATGACTATCGCTTCGAAAAACTGACTGAGTTGGGAAAGCAGTGGGAGATTCCGCGGCTCGCTTTCAAATCCTACCCCTGCGGGTCGATCTCGCATCCCTATATGGACTGCGCCTTGAAGTTGAAACAGAAATTCTCACCGGCGCCGGAGAAAATCGCCGAAGTCGTTTGCCGGACCGCCGAGGGCCCGGTGCATCGGCTCTGGGAACCCCTCGCCGACAAGCAGCGGCCGGTGAGTTCCTACGGAGCCAAATTTAGTCTCCCATACAGTATCGCGGTGATGCTCGTTCATGGCAGGGCGGGGCTGGACGAATTCACCGAAGAGGCGATCCGCGATCCCATTGTCCTGGCTCTGGCGCGTAAGGTTCGCTACGCGCTCGATCCGACCATCGATTATCCGCGTCATTTCTCGGGCCATGTGAAAATCACTGTGGACGATGGAACAGTTTTGGAAGAGAATCAGCCCCATCCGCGCGGCGGGCAGGAAGACCCGTTGCCGCCAGAGGAGATCGAAAAGAAGTTCCGCGCCAACGCGGGCCTGGCGTTGTCGGCGGAGAAAATCGAGCAGATAATGGCGACCGCACGGCGCTTGGAACAGGTTTCGGCAATATCGGCGTTGACCGATCTCTTGAGCCCGTGATTCCGTGGTAGGCCGGTATTATGTCCGGCGGGCTTGATTCAAACCAATAAAATGGCCATAGATGGCACAGGCGGACCCCAGCCTTAAATAAACTCATTAGGAGGCACAAGAGATGAAAAAGATATTTGGATTCTTACTGTTTGCCCTATCGTTCGCTGGCTACTCGGTTGTGCTGGCCCAGGACGCCGCCCAGTTTCAGGCGGCGCGAAAAGAGGGATCGGTGGTTTGGTATACCTCGTTGGCGCTTCCCTCCTCGACGGCAATTGCCCATGCCTTCAAGACCAAGTATACGGGAATCGACGTCGAAGTGCACCGCACCGGCTCGCAAAGAGTCTTGCAACGCGTGATGCAGGAAGCCTCCGCCGGGATCAAAAATGCCGATCTCATACACACCTCGGACGCCGGCCATTTCGAACTGCTTAAAGACAAAGGAATGCTCCTGAAGTATGCGCCCAGGGGAGTCGAAGTTTTTCCCGCAGGTTTCAAAGACAAAAGTGGTTTGTACTACGGCATGCGCGCCACGCTCTCGGTGATCGCTTATAATCCAAAGGTTGTGGCAGAAAAGGATGCGCCAAAAACTTGGAAAGACCTTTTGAATCCTAAATGGAGCGGCAAGGAGGTCACGGCGCATCCCGGCTATAGCGGGATCATCATGACCCACGTCCTCGCGCTGGTAAATGTCTACGGCTGGGATTACTTCCGCGATCTGGCCAAAAACAAGCTGCACATCGTGCAATCGGCCAACGATCCCGCCGGAGTGGTCGCTTCGGGCGAGCGTCCCGTGGGCGTCAACGGGGCCGAATATTTCTATTACAAGACGCAGAAGCAGGGCAATCCGATCACGATCGTCTATCCCAAAGAAGGGGTGCCGCTGATCGTCTCGCCGGTGGCCATCGCCAAAGACGCACCCCATCCCAACGCGGCCAAACTCTTCGCCGACTTTATCTTCTCGAAGGAGACCCAGCAACTTTTGGCCGACAAAGAAGGGCTCTACACCGGCCATCCCCAGGTCACCTATCCTAAGGATAAGCCCAAGCTCAATGACTTAAAATTGCTACCGGCCGACGCCGACGAGCTGGAAAAGCGCAACGCCGAAATCAAGAAGCGCTTCACCGAATATTTCGGCGCCTAGGCGAAGCCTGATATAACTCTCATGTCGGCGCCTGGAGCGGAATCCATCGGCGGAGTACGGGGAGCAGGCTGGCCCGGTCTCAAGGGTTGGGACGTAACCCTTCCTGTTTGGATCGGCGCGGCCCTGCTTTTAGTATTTCTGATGGTGCTCCCTCTGGGCGCCATCTTTCGCGCCAGCCTTTGGGACGAGAAAGGGCTGAGCCTCTATCGCTACGCCGAGGTTTTCACCGAAGAAGCGTTCCTCAAAGCGATCTGGAACACGCTCATCATTTCCTTCTGGGTCGGCGTCATCGCCGTAGCCATCGGCGCGCTTTTGGGCTGGCTGGTGACGCGGACCGATTTGCCGTGGAAGAAAACCATTCGAGCGCTGGTGATGGCATCGTTCGTCACGCCGCCTTTTCTCGGCGCCTTTGCCTGGACGCTGCTGGCGGGACCCAACGCGGGGGCACTCAACAAGTGGTATCGCGCGCTCACCGGCTCGGAAGAATCGCTCTTCGATATTTTTACTATGGGAGGGCTGATCTTCGTCATGGCCCTCTATAGTTTTCCTTACGTCTTTTCCATGATCGCCAACGTGTGCGAGCTGATCTCGTCGGACCTCGAAGACGCCGCGGAGATTCTCGGCGCCAACAAGTGGCGCATCGCCGCCACGATCACGCTGCCGCTCGCGTTGCCGGCGCTGATCGGCGGATTTATTCTGGCGTTTCTTCATTCACTGTCATTGTTCGGCGCCCCGGCCATTCTCGGTCTGCCGGCGGGCCTGCACACGATCACCACACAGATCTGGGCGCTGTTTCAGTATCCGCCGCGCTTGGACCTGGCGGCGGCCTTCTCGGTCCCGCTGCTGCTGGCGACGATGGGTTTGATCGCCCTGCAAAAGAAAATTTTGGGGCGCCGGGGATACAGCACCGTCGGTGGCAAGGGCGGGCAGAAGAGGTTGGTCAAACTAGGCTGGGCGAGCGTGCCTGTGCTTCTTTTGGTGTTTGCCATTCTCTCTCTATCCGTGTTCCTGCCCTATTGGATTTTATTGAAAGCGGCGCTCTCCAAGGCGTGGGCGGTTCCCCTGACATGGGATAATTTCACCCTGAATAACTTTTCTTTCGCCTTCTTTCAGTACGGCGACACCCAGCGCGCGATCTACAACACTTTCAAATTGGGAATTCTCACCGCCACGGTGGGGACTCTGATCGCGACCCTGATCGCCTACATTACCAACCGCAATCTGTTTCGCGGCGCGCGCTATCTGACGTTTTTCGCTCTGGCGCCACTGGTTATTCCGGGTATCGTTCTGGCCGTTGGCCTCTTCATCGTTTACACTCGCCCCCCGCTGGTTCTTTACGGCACGGTCTGGATTCTCTTCGTCGCTTACTTGACGAAAGAAATGCCCATTGGTTTTTCCCAGGCGGAGTCCACCTTCAAGAGCATCCATCCGGAGCTCGAGGATGCGAGCCGAATCATCGGTGCCAACCGGCTGACCACCCTCAAGGATGTCACTGTGCCCCTTGCCCGGTCCGGACTGATCGCCGCCTGGTCGTTTATCTTCATCGGCGTGATCCGTGAGCTGAGCGCTTCGATATTGCTTTTTGCGCCCACGTCTAAAGTGGTCTCCGTGGTGATTTTCGATCTCAAAGAGGAGGGGCAGGTGGGGGTCATCTCGGTTTTAGGGATTCTATTGCTGCTGGTGTCCTTTGCGGTCATCCTGGCGGTGCACTGGCTTGTGGGCCGGGACGTGGTCGCGACGCGAGAATAGTCCATGGCAACCGTATCGCTCCAAGGTCTGACGAAAGAATTCACCGGCACCGCCGCCGTGGACAATCTGCGCCTGGATATCGCAGACGGCGAGCTGGTGTCGCTGCTCGGGCCATCGGGCTGCGGCAAGACGACGACGCTGCGTCTAGTGGCCGGCTTTCTGCAGCCGGACGGAGGAGAAATCAAGGTTGACAATGAGATCATTTCGTCCCCGTCTGTTTTAATCCCTCCCGAGCGCCGGAATATGTCGATGATTTTCCAAAGCTACGCGGTCTGGCCGCACATGACGGTGGGACAAAATGTTGCTTATGGCCTGAAATTTAAAAAGCTCGCGAAAACCGAAATCGAGCAGAAAGTGGAGCGCTTGTTGCGCCTGGTTCATCTGGAAACTTTGAGAGAGCGCTATCCCAATGAGCTTTCCGGCGGCCAGCAGCAGCGGGTGGCTCTGGCGCGCGCCTTGGTCGTGGAGCCTAAGATCCTGCTGCTCGACGAGCCCCTGAGTAATCTCGATGCCAATCTGCGCGAGGAAATGCGCTTCGAGATTCGCCGGCTCCACGAGGAATTTCGCATCACGACCATCTATGTGACCCATGATCAGGCGGAGGCCATGGTCACTTCGGACCGTATCGTGGTTATGAACAAGGGAAGGATTGTCCAAGTTGGCAGTCCCAAGGAAATTTTCGATCAACCCAAGACCCGCTTCGTCGCCGAGTTTATCGGCAAGACTAATATCTTGGTCGGTCGCATGGAAAAGGAAAACCGGGTGTCGTTGGCCGATGGGCTGGGTGTGACCGTTGCCCAAGGCGCACCCGCCGCCGGCGACGGTCAAATCTGCGTCTGCGTGCGCCCACACAATATCTTATTGACTGCAGACGATTCCGAAGCGCGCGCCATGGCGGAGAAAGGCTACAATCTTTTTCCCGCAGTGGTTCAGCGCCGCATTTATTTCGGTGACGCCGTCGACTACCTCCTCGAAATGCCGCCGCACCCCATGACCCTGCGCGTGGTGGCGTCGCCGTCACGCCAATACGAAAAAGGACAGAAAGTATTCGCCCTGGCGCACCGCGACCATTGTGTCGTGGTGGGAGAAGGTTGATTCGGTCGCTCCTAGCTTGCGCCCTGGGGCCGGCTTTACTGCTCTTAGTCGCTTGCGGACGCGACGGCTTCGATTCCGTTCGCAATCGCAATTCTTCCGGGCAAACGATCGTCTGTTTCGGAGACAGCCTGACGGAGGGAGTCGGCGCCGGTCCGGGCGAGGACTACCCATCCGTATTGGCCCGGCTCATCGGCGCTCCTGTCGTCAACGCCGGCCGGAGCGGCGATACCACCGCTGCGGCGCTGGGTCGCCTCTCGGGCGAGGTGTTGGAGCGAAGCCCCCGCCTGGTGATCGTGCTGTTGGGCGGCAATGATTTCCTGCGCCAGTTTCCCATCGGGGAAACCAAGAAAAACATGGAAGAGATCATCCGCAGGATCCAAGAGCGCGGCGCGATGGTGGTGATCGCCGGTATGAAACTCGGTCTTTTTACCGATGAATACGGCTCGCTGATGGAAGAGCTCGCGGAAAAATTCGGCGCCCTCATGGTGCCTCAGGTCACCAAAGGAATTCTCACGGACGCAAAACTGCGAAGCGACCCGATTCATCCCAACGGCGCCGGCTATAAACTGATCGCCGAGCGCGTCGCGGTAAAAGTTAAGCCGTTGCTCGAACGGGCGGATCGGGAAATAGCCGCGCGCGCCGGCGCGTGAGCCGACTGACGGCGACGGCGACCAGTAGAATACCCAGCCACGTGATTACACCGCTGACGATCTTGGGGTCGGTGGAGCCGAACATCCAGCCGAGATCGCCGCGCCTGAAGTCGCCGAAAACGCGAAGCGTCTTGAGGCTAAAGATCCAGCCGGCGTGGAGACCGATGGAAAGATAAAGCGTCCCGGTGCGCTCAAAGGCGTAGCAAAGCACGGCGCCTATCAAGAACAGTCCCAAGAGCCCCGGAAACAACGTCGTTAGATCCGTGAAGGGGTGAAATGAGCCGGCCAGATAGCGTATCCCGATCCAGGCGTCGAGCGGGCCTAATGCGGCGGCATCGCCGGGTTTGACAAAGTGAATTGCGGAATAAAAGAGAGCGGCGATAAGGTAAGCGCGAGCGCGTCCCAGTTCTTCGAACAAGCCCTTGAAGATGACTCCGCGAAAAAGAATTTCTTCTAGGAAGCCGACGGTCGCGGCCGCGAGCATGGCGGAAGCGCAACGCTTTAGCGACTCGGCCAAGGAAAGCCGGAAGAAGGGTTCGAACACATCCAACCACGACATGATCAGCGCAAGGCCCGCCATAGATCCGACGGCGAGGCCGAAGCCGCGACCGATGTCACGCCACGCGAATGCGCGCGGGCTCAGTCCCAATCGATCCATGGGACCGAGTCTCAAGAAGCGTCGGAAGAAAAAAAACAGAACGATGCCGGAAATCATGAAAAAACGGTTGAAGATTTTTCCGAAGGAATATCGATACTGCTCCCACCCCGGAACCATGCTGGTGATCTGTTCCCAAGTCATAGCCGCCCAGGGACTGAGTAGGGCGGTCATCGCCAAGACAGCCAGAGCGAATAGAAAAAGTCTCTGATAACTTTTCACGATTTTGATGCCTTTGCGGACTATGGTATAGCATCTGCGGGATGACAAGCGAAGAAGGGCAAAAAATATCCGGCAAAGTCGCGTTGATTACCGGCGGTAGCCGCGGCATCGGTAAAGCCGTTGCAGCGGCTTATGCGCGGGAGGGCGCCAGGGTTTTTATCTGCGCCCGTGGCGAAGACCATCTTGCACGGACGGTGAACGAGATTCGGGACGCCGGCGGAGAAATTGCCGGCCAGGCCGGCGATATCGGCAAAGCGAAAGACGCGCAGCGCATCGTCGGCGCGGCGGTCGAACTCTACGGCAGGATCGATGTGCTGGTGAACAACGCGAGCCTGCTCGGCTCACGGGTCGCGATCGCAGACTACCCGATTGCCGATTGGGAAGAAGTCGTGCGCGTCAATCTGACGGGGGTATTTCTGCTAACCCAGCAAGTGTTGCAGGTAATGATTCGACAGCGGCAGGGCTCGATTATCAACGTTTCTTCCGGCGTGGGCCGGACCGGCAAGGCGCGCTGGGGCGCCTACGCCTGTTCGAAAGCGGGCCTGGAGGGATTCACCCAGGTATTGGCCGATGAGCTGAAGGATTCCGGGATTAGAGTGAATTCGGTGAATCCCGCCGCCACGCGAACCGCCATGCGCGCGGAAGCTTATCCCGACGAAGATCCACTGAGTCTGCCCGCGCCGGAGGAGATCATGCCGATCTTTCTGTATCTAGCATCCGATGAATCCGCAGGCGTGACCGGCAAAGCCTTGGACGCAAGGGAGCGGATGAAGCGGGGCAAATGACCGTTCCGGTAATATTCCTTAGGAAGCGCGCCAACGCTATTTTGGGGCAAGGACTCGGAAATTGCACCACAGATGTGCTGAGGTCGCGGAGCCCATCGACGCGCTCAGGACGAACGGCTAAATACTTGACTTTACATTACGCAGTCCCGTTCGTGGTGAGCCCGTCGAACCTCGAACGGATTTTTTCTCACGACCAGCGTCTCTGTGGTGAATAGCCTTTCATTGTAATCTTGGAAGACCCAATGATCAAAGGAGAGACTCACTCATGAACCAAACTATCGGCAAGCCGTTTCCCGATTTCGAGTTGCCGGATCAGGACGGTCAACCGGTTAAGCTCTCGGATCTGGTGGGCAAGTTTCCATTCATCCTTACATTCTACCGTGGCTACTGGTGACCGAAATGCCAGGTGCAGTTGCGCCATTACGTTGAACTTCAGGAAGAGCTAGCCGTCAATTATTGCAAGCTCGCGGTGGTGAGCGTCGATCCGCCCGAAGTCAACGACGCGTTTCGTACCGGACTGGGGGCCAAGTTTTCGTTCTTGAGCGACCCGGAACGCAAGGTCGTCAATCTGCTCGATATGACCGAGACCTCCAAGAGCCGCGGTGTCACGGCGATGCCTTATACCTTTTCTCTGCTGCCGGATTTGACCATACACAATCTCTACTGCGGCTACTGGTACGTCGGACGGCCGATGCTCGACGACCTGAGAAGGGACCTGCGCGAGATGATGCGCAAAGTTCGCCGGGATTTCGAAGGCCCGGTTGGCTAGCGCCGCCGGTTCAAGGTTCCGTGTTCAATGTTTGGAGCCGGAATCCGACAAGCCAAATCCGAAAACTTTGAACCTTGAACCGCCCCTTGGGCAGTTGCAAGCGTTGCGCGGACTCGATAAGATTCAGGCATGATTACACCGGATGAAATCAAACAAACGTTATCCAAGGCTCTTCCCGTGTCGTTGGTCGAGGCCCAGGACCTGACCGGCGGCGGCGATCACTGGCAGGTGATCATCGTGTCGCCGGCATTCGAAGGCAAAGGGCTGGTCGAGCAACACCGGATGGTCAACGAGGCTCTTAAGGAACCGATGGGAGATCAAAGGATTCACGCGCTGGCGCTCAAGACCTATAGCCCGGCGCAATGGGATAAATTGGGCGCTTAACTAAAAAATCGGAAGGAGTATTTTTTATGGCTGACGATGTGATGGCGCAAATCGATGAGAAGGTAAAAAGTAACAAGGTGGTGCTGTTCATGAAAGGGACAGCAGACTTTCCCCAGTGCGGCTTTTCCGCGCACACGGTTGAAATCCTCAAGTCATACGGTTTCCCCTTCGCCACCGAGGACGTGCTGGCGGACCCCGGGGTTCGGGACGGGATCAAACGCTATGCGAACTGGCCGACGATTCCGCAGATTTACATCGATGGCAAGTTCGTCGGCGGCTGCGACATCCTGCACGAGCTTCATGAGCGTGGCGAGCTCGAGCCAATACTGAAGGCCGCCTTCGGCAAATAGTCATTCATTCCGACCGCCGCTTGAAATAAACTCCCTGCTCGTTCGTCTAAGGCTTAACCGGGGAGGTTAATGACCATGGCGCTTAAAAAAGCTGCGATTTACCTCGCCTTCGTTTTGACGATCGCGAGCGGTTGTGCCACGGTTGGCCATTTTCGGGGAGAGGATAGTTTCGAAAGGGGCCTGGCGCTTTTTAATCAGGGACGATTCTCCGCGTCTATCCCCCATTTCGAGGCGGCGACCCGCGACGATCCGGAGTTCGCTCAGGCTTATTTTTATCTCGGCCGTGCCTACGTGAGCGAGAGCCGCTGGCGGGCCGCGATCCAGCCGCTGCGGACAGCGTTTAGACTGGCCCCGGAAGCAGCAAAGCAAGAAATAATGAATCTTTTGGTCGACGCAACCTTTGCCGCCGCGCTGAACGATTTCAAACTGGGGGATCTAATAGCGCCTCCCGAGCGCTTCAAAGATACCTTGTAAGGCAGCGGCCGGTTTTCGGATTGTTTCCCGGCTTAATTTCCTAGCCTCGATTTCCACGCCAATGGGAAAGAACTAACAGTGGAGGGCGTGGATACGCGTTGGGTTTAGGAGAACTCGATGACGAGTTTTTTGCCGGCGAACCAGGGCATGGGAGTGGGTGTTCTCGCCAACCCTGAAGAGACGAGGTAAGGGTTGTGAGCGCGTTTGTCGAGTTGGACAAGCACGCGATGCTCTTCAACGGTGTCAGTCGCCGAGAGATCCAGGA
>JAUYJC010000278.1 GCA_030688735.1 Deltaproteobacteria bacterium | reverse complement strand
GCCTTCGCTGGAACAGACTATGACATCGACGACGGTGCGATCGGGATCGAAGAGGCCGAGTTTGTAAAAGGGATGGAGGCCCAGAATCGTCACGGTCGCGTTGCAACCGGCGCTTGAGATCAGGCTCGCCCGTTTCATCTCGTCGCGGTGCAGCTCGGGGATGCCGTAGACGAACTTGCCGAGCAAGTCAGGCTGCGCATGGGGCTGGTGGTACCATTCCTGGTAAGCGCTTTCGCTTTGCAGGCGGAAATCGGCGCTGAGGTCGATCAGCTTGGGCGCGAGGGATTGGAAGGATCCGATCTTTCCCATGGATTCGCCGTGGGGCAGACAAAGAAACAACAGATCGCAGGGCCGCAGCTCGGCTATTTTAGAAAATTGCAGCTGGGTGCGCTTGCGTAGATTGGGATGCGCTTTGAAAACGAGCTTGCCGGCCGAGCGTTCCGAGGTGACTTGAGTGACTTCAACACGGGGATGGCCGAGCAAGAGACGCAGCAGTTCGCCGCCGGTGTAGCCGGAGCTGCCAACGATGGCGCATTTGACCTTTTCCACGAGATTACTCTTTGGCGGCCTTGAGCGCGTAGTCGACTATCAAGCTTGGGATGTTCACGCTGGTCGTGGCGATGCTGTTGCGGAACTCCATGGTGTAGTTGACCTCGTTGACTTGCAGCCCCCGCTCGGTCTCGAAAATGTCGATGGCGACGACCCCGCCGCCGACCGCGCTCGCCGCGCGCAGGGAGAGATCCTTCAATTCGTTCGTCAGCGGGCAGTTGGTCGCCTTGCCGCCCTGAGCCGTGTTGGTGATCCAGTGCTCGGAGCTGCGGTAGATCGCCGCGACGCATTCGTCGCCGACCACAAAGCTGCGAATGTCGCGGCCTTTCTTGTCGATATATTTTTGCGCGTAAAAGATCGAATGATGGTAGCTGCCGAGGGTCACTTTGTGCTCGAGAATCGTTTCCGCCGCGTCGCGGTCGTTGACCTTCGAGAGCAACCTTCCCCAGGAGCCGACCGCCGGTTTCAGCACCACGGGGTAGCCCATCTCTTCGATGGCTTGGATCGTCGAATCTTCGGTAAAGGTGATGCGCACCTCGGGCTGCGGCACTTTGTGCTCTTCAAGAGCGATGGAGGTCAAGATCTTGTCGCCGCAGATGGTCGCTACCTTTGAGGTATTGACGCACTTGACGCCGGCGGACTCAAAGAGCCTGAGCGCGTGCAAGGCTCGTGAATGGTTGATCGATCTTTCGAGGATGACGTCGTAGGCGAAATGATCTTTGCCGAGGTTGAACGACAGCTTGCGGTCGTCGATCATCGCCAGCTCGACGCCGGGACGGTCTTCGAACTCTTTGATGAGCAGTTTTTCTTCGGGGCGGATCAACGAATGGAGAAACCCGATTTTCATGGTCATTCACCCCAATCTTCCTCTTCTTTAGGAGCTTCGGCGAGAACCAAGGGGTTGACCCCAGTGACTTCCAACTCGGAGCCGCACTCCGCACAGGGAATCAATTCGCCCTCCACGGTGTCGTCACCGAGATTCACCATGCCGCCGCACACCGGACACTCAGCCATGATTCACGTCCTCCTGAAAAACTCTCTTGCACGCGGTTCTTATGGGCCGCGCCCCGGCAATTCAAATAACGAACGCCCGCAAAAGGCAGGCGCAAGATTGCGACCTACAGGCAAAAAAAGACGAGGCAAACCATACAATTTATGCCGAGCTACATCAAGGAAGACGGCGAGTCCGCTTGACGCCCTGTAATCACCTGGACTACCGTAAGACCTTGTCGCGTTGTTTAACTGTACTGGGAGGGAAGGGGACTCATGGATAACCGCCGTTACGATTACTCACCGATCATTCGACGACCGAAGATCGAGTGGCCGAATCACGGGCGCGTCGCGCTCTGGGTGGCGCCGAATATCGAATATTTTCACTTCGACAAACCGATTCGCGGCTCGGGCAGCAGCCACGTGCCCGATGTGCCGGGCTACACGCTGCGCGATTACGGTTCGCGCGTCGGCGTGTTCCGCATCATGGAGGTACTGGACAAGTTCGGCATCCGCGCCAGCGTGCTGCTAAACGCCGAAGTGTGCGCGCAGCACCCGCCGATCATCGAAGAAGGCAACAGGCGCAAGTGGGAATGGCTCGGCCACGGCATGACCAACAGCGTCTCGATGTTGGATTATTCTCCGGAAATGGAGCGCGATATCATCCACAACGTCAAAGAGATCATTGCCAAAGCGACCGGCAAAGCGCCGAAAGGGTGGCTCGGTCCGGGCTTGGGCGAAACCTACAATACGCCCGATCATCTGGCGGCGGAGGGCTTCGAGTATGTTTGCGATTGGGGCAACGACGAGCAGCCGACGCCGATGCGCGTGAAAAGCGGGCGCATGCTCGTGGTTCCCTACGAGCTCGGCGTCAACGACATTCGTGTCTTCATTCGCGAGAATCACACGCCGGAGCAATACTACCGGATGGTCTGTGACCAATTCGACACGCTATATAAGGACAGCGCGTCGGGCGGCCGCGTGCTGTGCCTGCCGCTTCATCCGTTTGTCATCGGCATGCCGTTTCGCATCAAGTACCTCGAAAAGGCGCTCGATTACATCTGCTCCCACGACGGCGTCTGGCGCACGACGGGATGGGAAATCGCCGAGTGGTACTACAAGAACTATTACAAAGATCCGGAGAGGTTTAAGGGATAGAGGGTCGAGGATGGAGGATCGAGAATAGAAAATCGAGCGCTGGCGTGGCGGGCTGATTCAAGATTGATCCGAAGCCACGTGTCTTAATCGACGCGTCGATCAATCCAAACTGGTGCCTGTAACGGGCTTGCGAATCATGTGCCGACGAAACATATCGCGAAGAACAGGTGAGTATCACGGTCAGCCCGTTAACTATCTTCTTACTCCCTCGCATTTCTATGGCCCACTGTGAAGACGAAACAAAAGACATAGCCGTTGTGGTTCACCTTACGATCATGGTACGATTCACTGACCGGTGCACCAGCGGTAGCTGCCGCGTGATTCACGATCTAGTCAGTATGTTTGATGGGACACCTATAGGGACGCACAAATGTCAAATTCAGCCAACCGAGCCGGCAGCCACTCGACACTGGAATGGGCTCACCTGCTGGGTCTCGCGGCGAGTCCCCTTTTCGGCGCATTAACGCCTCCGCCGGAGGGGGTGCATTATGCCATGCTCGACGGTCGGGGGAGTTCCTTTGCGTGTTCCGAAGTTGATTTCCCGAATATAGAAGAAGATCTGTCTCGCGGCTGGCGCTGGTCAGCGGATCTCGCGCACCATGTGATCATCACTCCTGACCAAGTTGGCGTGAGATCTGGCCGAGAGGATCTCTATCGACGCTTCAATCGCACGAGTGTGGAGCGGCATCTGAATGACTTTCTTGCGTTCCTCGATCGATCTCCTTCCAGCTATCTTCCGGATGTCGTTAGTTTTCTGCTCGAGGAATTCCGTCAGACCTGGGCGCTGATGCCCGCAAACCGCGCTCAAGGGCATGCAGCATTAGCCGTATTCCTGACAGGCTTACAAGCCGCCAGTGAACCTGACTCCGAAGTATTTCAGGATCCCGGGTGGCGATGCCAACAAGCGAGAGAACTCGGCCTCGGGCCCGACTTGACCGACTTGCTAGAGCATTTGAGCCTCGATTTGGTATCTCGAACTAGTCAAATTGCCTCGCGTACGCCGCTTCGTCTGCGTCTGGTACCATCGCTAGTGCTACGCCACGCGGCCGGTCGGCTATTTCAAGAGGCTCACGCGTACCTGGAGGGGGCACAGCTTGGACTTTTCGGTGACGCCGCTGTTTCAACCGTCCCCACATTCTCGCCCTCCGGTGCGTATTTCACACCTGTCCCACTAGCTCGTCTGCTAGCCGACGCCGCACTACAGCACTGGAGTGTATTTCCTTCGGAATTGAGCATCGCGGACTATGCCTGTGGCTCTGCGGTGTTCCTGACGGAGGCTCTTCGCGCGCTCGAGCGTCGACAATTTAAAGGAAAGGTACACGTTATCGGCCGAGACGTTAGCGCGGAAGCAATCATTATGGCCAGGGTGGCTGTTGCCACAACGTCGCGCGACCTCCTAGGGATCGAAGTGGTTGCAGATCTTCAGCAGGCCGACTCGCTCCGAGACACACCGTGGCCGAACGCAGACGTGGTGCTGATGAACCCGCCCTTCCGCTCATGGGAACAAATGAAGACGAACGAGCGTGAATGGGTAAAGAATGCGATGCGCGAGCAACGTCAGGGACGGCCAGATCTATGCGTCGGTTTTGTGGAACATGCGCTGACAGCACTCCGATCCTCTGGTGTGTTAGCTACTCTGCTCCCGGCCGGTGTATTGGCTAGCGAGTCACTCCAGAAGTGGCGTCAGGCGCTCTTGTCACGTGCCACCCCGAAAGTCGTGGCGATTTTAGGTGAGCACGGTCTCTTTCGTCATGCGCTTGTCAACGTAGGCATAATGGTATTACAGCAGCGATCGCAGCCACAGATTATATCCATCGATAATCAGACGCTTCATGTTGCTTGGGCGTCAGTTGAGGCGGGAGCTGCTTCGCAGATGATGCGCGCGCTTCGGCGTCATTTGACGGGTGCTTCCGAAGAAGTCGCCCGAGAACACACCTATACTCAATGGACTGCCACGCGTACGTCGCTCAAGACCTGGGCAGAACGCCCGAGTTGGTTGCCCGGTCCGGGAACTCTTGGGTCTCTGCTCGATGCTATCCGGAACTCGGTTTCCACTAGGGTGGAGGATCTTTTTCATGTTCGCCAGGGTATCCGTACTGGCGCAAAGGATGTTTTTTTAGTCTCTCGGGAGAAATTTGCAAATCTCTCGCGAACAGAACAGCGCTGCTTCGTACCCGCAGTCGACAATCTTAGCATCATTGACGGCGTGATTAAGCCGCGGGTATACCTTTTCATTCCAGACCCCAATTGGAACTCTCCAGCCGACGTGCAGCATGCCTGTCCCACATTCTTTCAGGAGGTGTTGATTCCGGCTCGAGATCAATTGCGCAGACGCAAGGGCATTGATCGCGAGCGTTGGTGGCAGCTAACACGCGCTAGAGGGTGGGCCTTTGACAAGCGTTCACGTTTGGTGTCGAAGCGATTCGGTCTGTACCCGGCGTTCGCCCTGGAGTTGAAGGGAGTTCTCGCGATAGTTCAAGGTAACGCGTGGGTGCCAACAGAAGCACTCGCTAGAGGACGTGAGGACACTGTCATCCGGGAGTTGCTGACGGCGTACTGGTGGTTGCTCAACTCTCGCGTGGCCGTTGCGCTTTTTAGGGAGTATTGCCCTAACGTTGCTGGTGGACAGCTCGATCTTGAGCACAAGTATGTGAAACACGTGCCGTTGCCAAATCTTGAACACAGACTGAGCGAGGATCCTGCTCTCCAAAAGCTAGCGATATCACTCCGAGCAAATAATACAGGCGGCTTGCCACCCATCACAGAACGTGACTCGTTTGCGGCGGCAGCTTACGGAACTAGTCTAGTTGACTGGCCGCTGACTGGGCTGTAACCACCTATCGCAATGGAAATCCATCCTAACGAATTTAGTAAGCATGTGAATAACCTGTCTCAACTTCTGGCTGAGGTGTGCGGTCTTCGAGGAGGTGGACCCCTACTAAGCGTGTCCGATGAAGCCGGAACACGCGTAATCGGCGTGTACGTCTCTGGAGCTGTCCCACATCAACAGCATCGAGACGTAACAAGTGATCTTGGAAGGCGCGAGAAAGTGCTCGGTTTTCCGGTACCGAGCGCGGGGCGCCCTCGTTATTGGATTGGAGTTCACGAGGTATGGAGACCAAGCAAAAAACGAGTGAGCTTCGTTAGCTGTGGATTCCGTCTTTACATGGGCTTCGCTGAGGAACAAATTGTACAAATCCTTCGCCTTGAATGGGTGGCCCCCGGTAAAGACGCGGAAGGTATGGTCAGGTATGATGGTGGCCATGCCGGCCACCCCCACTGGCACATAGACCGTTCGGCCCTTCTGGGTGATGACGAGTACTGGCGAAGTCTCGCTATCCTCATGGCCCCAGCTTCTGAGGCACCGCTAGAGAACTTTGAACCTGGAAGGACTATTCCCGAAAGGTCTCCGGTACGACAAGTGCAGGACTGCTCTTGGCTTCAAAGCGTACATTTTCCTGCACACGCCAGTTGGATGCATCGCGCTTGGGATGGTGTGGAATTGCCGGCGCCGCATCAGTCCGAACCGAACAACCTACCTTCCCTCAGTCGCTGGTGGAGCGGAGCGATGCGATATCTCGCAGCTGAACTCTACACCCATGCGGTGTAGCGCTAAACGATAGACCTCGAATTGAACTGAATTCTCTATCTGACCTCAATCCTTCAACACGATAAGCCGAAGGTCGTGACTACTCTTGAGGAGCGCGCTTATCCGCGCGGCCAGAGCAGTTTCACCGCTTGGTTACTTAGGTCCGAGCTCACCGGTCAAGGCGACCGACGACCGCACTTCGATGGTTCCCGCCTCGACGGGAGTCGGCGCGGCGACCATGGCTTCCATCTGCGCGCCGCGCGCCAGAGGGCTGATGATGGGACGGATACCGCGATCGCCTTCGGAAACGGAAAGAATCCTGACGATCTTCAGGCCCAGAGCGGCGGCGATTTCGTCGGCTTTCGCTTTGGCTTTGGTCGAGGCCAAGCGCAGGGCTTGGAGTTGCGCGGCATGCTCGTCCTTAAGATTGAATACCAAACGGTGAACGGTGTTGGCCCCCGATTGCATCGAGGCGTCGATGAGCTTGCCGACGTTCGCTAACGCGCCGGTCTTGATGCGCAGGATGTTGGTCGCGGTGTAACCGACGATCTCAGGTTTGCCGCCCTGCGGGTAACGATAATTCGGATTGAGCGAGTAGCTGGCCGTTTTGACTTCATCGCCTTTGCCGATAATCTTTTTCACTTCGGTTATGACCCGGGCAACCTTGTCGGCGTTCTCCCTGGCCGCCTCCGGGGCGTTCTTCGCTTGCGTGACGACGCCGATGTCGATCTCGGCTTGATCCGGCTCTACCATGATCACCGCTTCGCCGTTGGCTGTGACCGAAGGCGGCCGCGGCCCACGCTCCTTTTCTTGGGCGCGAGCGATGGACATGGTTAACAGAAGAGCACCGGCCAGAACGATCAAAGTCTTCATGTGCGGTCCTTTCGGCGAGGGACTCCTGATCGAGACTACCGCATGTCGGCGCGCCCCGCCAGACTTGACGATTCAGTTCCATTTGTTAGACACTCGCTAAGATTTTATGAGACCGTTGGCCGTCGTTGTTCTATTGCTATCGGTTGCAGGTTGTGCGACGCAACAGAGCCGGCTTTTCTGGAGCGTGCGCGAAATAGCGCTCTCCCCGAGTCCGGCGGTCGAGCTCATGGGCCGCGACCAAAATATCTTGGTTGCCATCGATAGCCGAACGGTCAACAAGCTGCTGCTCGCACATTTTCGCATCACCCGAAGCGCCGGGGTTCAAGCCGACCTTTTGATCTCGGAAGGCGAACGCGCCAATGCGTACGCGGGACTGATGAAGGCGCGGCGCGTGATCGGGATCAACACCGCAATGGTCAAACTCATCGGCGACGATATCGACGAATACGCCGCGCTGATCGGCCACGAAACGGCCCACTGGGCTAAAGGACATGTCGATGCGGGGCGATTGCGCTCCAGCACGATTCAGGCGGTCGGTAACCTGTTTGGGGCGGGATTGAGCATGACGGGCATTCCGGCCGCCGGTCTGATCACCGGATTGGGCGCGGACATGATCGATACCAGGTTCAGCCGCGATAACGAACGCGAAGCCGACGCCTATGGCGTAGAATACATGCTCGCCAACGGATTCGATCCCGAGGCGGCCGTGCGCTTGCATGAAAGGATGCTCAAGCTGCCCGGCGGCGTGCGTATTCCGTTCTTGAGCAGCCATCCGAGCGGCGCGGAACGAATCGACCACCTCAAGAAGCTGATCGAAGCGAAAAAAACACAACAACCTGCCGAGCCGGAGCGGATTGACGACCGTTAAACAACAGGGCGGTCGCGGTTGCGGCAGTTTTTGGTCGCGGTTTGATGGGCTCCCGTTGCGCAAAACGTTCCGTCCCTGCTAATGCTAAAGGGTGCCATTGACGATCGCTGCGACAAGCAACGGGGTGAAGCCACGGTTCTTCTACGGTTGGTACATCGTTGCCGTCGGTTTCATTGCGAACGTCGCGACTTCTTTCGCGCTTGCCAGCACGCTCAGTATTTTTCTTAAACCTCTCACCGCTGATCTCGGTATTTCCCGGGGCGTGTTTTCTCTGTTGCGCTCCGGCGAGGGAATCGTCGCAGCTGGTCTCGCGCCGCTCGTCGGCGTGCTGGTCGACCGCTACGGCGGGCGCTGGTTGATGGTGGCGGGCGCGGCGATCGTCGCCTTGGGCTACTTGATCCTCGGCCAGGTTGCGAGCTTTGCGCAGTTCGCCGCGGTGCGCCTCACTCTGGTGAGTTGCGGCGACGTTTTGATGGGCTACATGGTGGTCAATGTCGTGGTGGCCCAATGGTTCGTGCGCCAGCGCGGGCGCGCTTTCGCGTTTACCAGCATGGGTGTCGGTTTCGCCAAGGTCTGCATGCCGATCCTCGTGGCTTGGCTGCTGCTCATGGTGGGCTGGCGGCAGACCTGGGTGGTGTTCGGCGTGATCACGGCCGGCTTGCTGATTGTGCCGGCGCTGCTCTTCGTCAGGCGGCGGCCCGAAGAGATGGGGCTCAATCCCGACGGCGACGCCAAGCCGGCCAGTGCCGACACGACGCCCCAAGGAAAGAATAGCGGCGCCGCTTCGATTACCCATTCCGCAGATATCACATGGACGCGCTCCGAGGCGCTGCGCACGCGCGCCTTTTGGCTGCTCGTCATCACCTTCGGCATCTCGAGCATTGGGGTAACTGGGCTCAATCTCCATTTATTTTCCTACGTCACCGACATCGGCCACTCTCCCGTGGTCGCCGCCAGTGTCCTGAGCGTGATCGCTTCCATGCAACTCGCTTTGCCTTTGGCGTGGGGGCTGCTCGCCGAACGCGTCGACGCGCGCATCGCCGCCATGCTCAGATTCGTCGTTCAGGCCATCGGACTTGGGTTGGCGATCTTGACGGGCAATCTTTTCTGTCTCTACGCCGGATTTTTTCTCTATGGCATCGGGCTCGGCGGTAATCTGGTTCTGCCCGACATGCTTTGGGCGGATTACTTCGGGCGGCGCTCCCTCGGCAGGATTCGCGGCATGGGGCTGCTCATGTCCCAGGTGCTCGCCGCCATCGGCCCGCCATTTTTCGGCTTTCTCTTCGACGCCACGGGCGGGTACGGTCTTTCGTTCACGATCTTCGGCGCGGTGCTCATGACATCGGCGTTCTTGAGTTTGCTGCTGCGACCGCCGACGAAGCCCAGTTTTTAGCCCGGATTATCCAGTGTTGTACGGCGCCTGGAAGCAAGCCTTCTCTTCAGGTGGGTGTTCTGGTGCCAGTTCAAGGTTCCAAGTTTAAAGTTCCGGCTATAAATTCAAAACCTTGAACCCGGAATTCGAAACCCGGAACCGCGACAAACATGGCTTGACATACGCCTGCGCCCCCCTATAGCTTGGGACGATCATTCGGGAAGGATCGGCAAATGATCACCAACCCTTCGACTCGAGCCCGGGGCTTGGCGCGATAAATTTTGTCGAATCGGTTCGGTCGAACATTATGACTTCGGAAATTGTTCATCTCGATTTGCGCGGGCTCCAGGCTGACCGGCAGGTCGATCGGCTCAGAGAGCAGTATCGCACGCTGCGCGGACAGGGCGCCGTTGTACGCGCTCGCGTTGGCGAGCAGCCGGTGCGCCAGTACATCTCCATGCTCGAGCGCGGCTATCGGGTCGCCATTGAAAGGGACGGCGAAGAGATTTTTCTCACGCTTCGGCCCGACGGCTCGACGCCGCGGCTGGGCCTTCGCGGCGCTCATTCCGTCGCCTCCGGCAAAGACGGCCGGGTTTACACCAATACGACGGAGAATCGGGTTGCCGTCATCGACGGCGCGACCCGGCGCGTGATTCGACATATTCCAGTCGGCGACGATGCCTCGCATCTGGAGTTATCCCATGACGGGAATCGTTTGTACGTCGCCAACACGGGTTCCAACGATGTGACGATCGTCGATGTGCCAACGGATCGGGTGGTCGCGACGGTGCCCACCGGAAAACGGCCGCTGCTTCCTTGCGTTGCGCCGGATGGAAAATCAGTGTACCTACCGAGCGGGCCCGATCGGACTGTGACCGTGCTTGGGCCCGAGGGCGAGCTTCGCAGGACCGTACCGGTCGGCATCGCGCCGCACGATCTCGCGGTTTCGCCGGACGGTCGTTGGGCGTATCAGCCGAATTCGGTTTCGCACTCGGTCACGGTTATTGACGCGCGCGACTGTTCCGTTGTCGGCGAAGTCAATGTCGGTCTCGGCCCCGGGCATATCGCGTTTGATCCGGAGAGCCGTCGGGCTTATGTGGCCAATACGGTTTCCGACGATGTGACGGTCATTGAAACTCGAAACCATGAAGTGGTGGCGACAATTGCGGCCGGAGCGGGAGCGCACCTTCCAGCACTGAGCCATGATGGGCGTTACGGCTATGTGGCGAACTTCGCTTCGGATGACTTGACGGTTTGGGACACCAAGACCCATCGTGTCGTCGGGCAAATTCCCGTCGGCATCTATCCGCACTTTTTCGCGCTGAGCCCGGACGGCAAGTGGATCGTCGTTTCCAACACCGGGGAATCCAGCATCTGTTTGATCGACGCGCAGGAACACGAACCACGAGCACGGCTCTCAGTCGGCGCCGCGCCGGCGCACATTGCATTTAGCCCCGACGGCGACCTGGCCTTCGTCGG
>JAUYJC010000113.1 GCA_030688735.1 Deltaproteobacteria bacterium | reverse complement strand
CTTGGCGTCTTTGCGCCCCTTCGACCAGGCTCAGGACATGCTTTGCGGGAGGCATATCCGAATCAGAGAGTCTTCGATCACTGGAAAATTTACCCAGGCTGCGCGTTATGACAAACATGTTGGTCTTAGTTTTTGGATAGTAGTTCAAAGATGCCAGTTCTATTCAATTTTCTCCGCGCCCTCCGTGCCTCGGCGGTGCAATCTCCGAGCCCTGCTTCACAGCAACGTCTGAAGACCCACATTTGGCGACTCGCCCATGTTTGAACATTGTGCTACTGAATCAGCGAGCCAGTGGTTTATAGCGAGCGGCGCTGAATATCTGAAAGCAACACCAAGTGGCAGATAAGCAACGACAGATCATCGCCATCGGCGGCGGCGGATTCTATCGGGACTCGGAGAATCTCGCGCTGGAGAAGTACGTGATTCAACAAACCGGTGTTGAGAGCCCGCGCGTTGCGTTCGTGCCGACGGCGAGCGGTGAGCCGGATCACTACCTGTCGAGTTTCTACGCGGCGTTCTTGAAGCTCGGCTGCCGGCCGTCGGTGCTTACGTTTTTCAAGCGGACGCCGGAATTGCGATCGTTCCTGCTCAATCAAGATGTGATCTACGTCGGCGGCGGAAACACGAAAACCCTGCTCGCCGTCTGGCGCGATTGGGGAGTGACGGAAATTCTTCGCGAGGCGTGGGAGTCCGGCGTCGTACTTACGGGCGTGAGCGCGGGGGCGATCTGCTGGTTTGAGCAGGGGCTGACGGATTCGTTCTCGGATGAGCTGCGCCCGCTCGACTGCCTCGGTTTTCTACCCGGCAGTTGTTGCCCGCATTACGACGGCGAAGCGCAACGCCGTCCATCGTATCATAAGCTCTTAGCCAGCGGTGAGATCAACGCCGGGGTTGCCATCGAAGACTGGACGGGAGTGCACTTCATCGGCAAGGAGCTTCATCGCGTGATCGCGTCGAAGCGCGGTGCCCGGGCCTACAGCATGCGCGCGGTTTACGGCTCGGTGCAGGAAGTCCCCCTGCCGGTTGAATATCTCGGGTAAGCGCGCCGTGAGGGCGGGCGTACTCGAATGTGCCACGCGTGCTTGCCTGTAGGGCACCACGGACCGTTAATCCCGGATTCCGCAGTGGGAAAGTGACGCCGTGAGCGACGGGCAAACCTTGCGCAACGAAGACAATGCTTTTCTACCCCTGAGCTAAGGACAGATCTCGCCGCTGTGCGAATTTAGTCGGAGTAATAAGGCGTTGTGCCAAGCGGTAGAAAAGACTTTGAAACAGCACCCCTGGGTGTCTTCGCCGCTCCAGGCATGTCCTGAGCGTAGTCGAAGGGTTCGCCCGTCGCTCATGTTCAACTGCGGAATTCGGGTTAATTAGACGCGGCGGGCACTCCGATTGAGCGCTACAGGATGACTCCGCCGCCGAGCAACCTTTCCTGCTGATAGAAAACCGCCGACTGGCCGGGGGCCACGCCGCGTTGAGGCTTGGCGAAAACGACCCGTACCCCGTCGTTCTCTTCTTCTACGACCGCGGGAAATCTCGGTTGGCGGTAGCGGATTCGCACGTCGCAGCTCCTGCCGCGAAAGTCGGACAACCAATTGAGCCGATGAACCCGTATGTCACTCTTGAAGAGAACCGGATCGTCGGCCCCTTCGCCGACGATCAAAGTGTTGGCGTCGAGTCTCTTTTCCGCCACATAGTAGGGCACCTTCCCGCCGATGGCGAGTCCATGGCGCTGGCCGATGGTGTAAAAGGCGACGCCGTCATGTTTTCCCAGAATATCGCCCCGGGAGTTGGCGACAATTCCTTCTTGGCGGGGCAGGAAGCCCCGAAGAAAGTAACCGAAGTCGACTTTGCCGACGAAACAAAGACCCTGGGAATCCTTCTTCTCGGCAGTGGGAAGGCCGAGCCTACGAGCGATTTGCCGCACTTCGTCTTTGGTGTAATCTCCCAGCGGAAAAAGGCAGCGATTGAGTTGCCGCGGTTCGACGGCCCACAAAAAATAGGATTGATCCTTAGATTTGTCCAAGGCTTCAGACAAAACCGGGTCAGGTCCGCCGTGATCCAGCCGCGCGTAGTGCCCCGTCGCGATGTAATCGATCCGCAACTCTTTGGCCTTTTCGAGAAATAGGTCGAACTTGATTTCGCGGTTGCACATGACATCGGGATTGGGGGTTTTGCCCTCGGCGTATTCACGGATCATGTAATCGAAGACGCGCTCACGATAGCCCGCGCGGAAGTCGAAGGACGAAAAAGGTATTTCCAATTGTAGCGCGACGCGCAATGCATCGCGCCTTTCCTCCTTCCAATCGCATTCGTCCCAGCAGATCATGTGGGCGCCGAAGACGTTTAAGCCCGCTTGCTTTAGCAGCGCCGCAGCCACGGACGAATCCACGCCTCCGGACATGGCCACGAGGACGCTGGTTCCCGGTTGAAGACCTCCTACGGCATTGGAGGGAAGACGAGAGCTCGGCATAACTTGATTAATTTGCGCAGTGGTGGATTATAGCACGGTCTGATCCAAATGAGGCAATTCACATGACACCTCTCGTGTGACGTGGCGCATCATTTGTCCGCTTAGGGATAATCCAGGAGGAGCGAATTCATTATGGGCATACCATTCGAAAAATATCTGGCCGCGGTGGTTCAGGCGGCGCCGGTATTTCTGAACCGCCAAGGGACCGTGGAAAAAGCTTGCCGTCTGATTCGCGAAGCCGGGCGCAACGGCGCCAAGCTCGTCGTTTTTCCGGAGGCGTGGATTCCCTCTTTTCCGCACTGGCCGCGGGCTTTGCCTAAGGGAGAAAGAGACTTGAGCCAGGACGCTTGGGTGGCGCTCTACCAGGAATCCGTGGAAATTCCAGGGCAGGAGACAAAGCTATTAGGTGACGCGGCCAAAGAAGCCGGTTGCCATGTCGTTGTCGGCGTAAACGAGCGGAGCCGGGAGGCCGGGGCGACTCTGTACAATACACTGCTATTACTCGGCAACGACGGCGGCGTTCTGGGAAAACGCCGCAAGCTCTTGCCGACCTATGAAGAACGCTGTTGTTGGGGCTCGGGCGGCCGCGACGATCTGCGCGTTTGGCAGACATCGCTGGGGACCCTGGGCGGGCTGATCTGCGGCGAACATCATCATCCGCTGCTGCGCCACGCCCTGGCGTTGATGGGCGAGCAGGTTCACATCGCGGTGTGGCCGAAAGGGGCGCATCTGGACGCGACCGCGGATCTCTTGAGCCGCTCCCATGCGCTGGAAAGCCAGGTGTATGTGATCGAAGCCTGCGGTCTGCTGTCGCCGGATCAGGTGCCGGACGATTTTCCACTCAAACAACGCACGCTCTGGAACGTCAACGGTGGCAGCGGGATTATCGGTCCCGACGGCGCTTACCTGGCGGGCCCGGTGTACGACGAAGAGACGATCCTTTACGCCGAAATCGATCCGTCGGCGATCATCAAGGAAAAATGGAAAATCGACACCGTCGGACATTACAGCCGAACCGACGTGGTGCGCTTGGTGATGGCCGGGGAGAAGCCGTAGTTTTTAGCGTGCTTTTGCCGGCCTCCGCGTAGTTAAGGCGGCGCGACGAAGCGGTGACCCGCCGCGGCGTTTGCCGTCCTTTGTCGCCGCACTTTGTTTTAAATCTTGAATATCGGAAAAGTCGGCGAATTTTTTGTATTTCTCGGAACTGCGATGGCTGTTTTTTAAGAGGATTCGCTTCTGGCACCTTCCTTGCTTGAAAACGTTTAGATTTCGCCGGCTTGAACATCGGTTTACAAGGGGAGCGCGCGTGGGGCAACGGGTTCATGTTTCCTCGATTGAATTCGTTTGCTATCTCATCGGCTGCCGCGAGGAGGAAGTGACGCTCCGCGCGCAAGCCGTGGGCACTATTTTGGCCACTCGATTATCAAGTGCGTTTCGTGTGCGCATGAACGACTATCAAAATTATTAGTTAGAGGATCACTATGAAACCTTTCATCATCGGGGTTCTTTCCGCCTTGCTTTTTACCATGCCTGCCCGCCTCGGCGCCGAAAAGATAACAATCCTTTACAGCAACGCCACTTTTACCGGCACCGGGTTGTTCGTCGCCAAGGACGCGGGTTTCTGCAAACAAAAGGGCCTCGACCTTGAGTTGGTTCTCGGCGGCGGTTCCGCGCCTACGGTCAGCGCGGTCGTCGGCGGGTACGTCCAGTTTGTCCAAACCTCGGCCGCGTCTCTCGTCAATGCTGCGCTGCAAGGCGCTCCCGTGGTCCTGGTGGCCAAGGTGATGGGACCGGCGCCTTACAAACTCATCGGCGGCATGCCGATAAGAAAGATCGCAGATCTCAAAGGCAAAAAGATCGGCATCAATAGATTCGGCGGCGCGCCCGACTTCCTGCTTCGTCACGTGCTGGCGAAAAACGGCCTGGATGCCCAGAAGGATGTCACGATTCTCCAAACGGGAGATCCGACTGCGCGACTCGTATCTTTGTTCACCGGTGTGATCGATGCCACCTTGTTGCTCGTTCCGGAGGAGAAGCTGGCCGTCGAGAAGGGCTATCCGGTGATCATTGATTTTGCCTCGCTGGGACTGCCGTTCGTCAACATCGTGTTGGCCACCAATCGGAAGTTTCTCGAAGACCATCCCAGCATGGCCAGGGCTTTCCTCGGCTGCTATTGGGAAGGGGTCAAGGCAGCAAAGGCGCAACCCGAGGTTGCCAAGAAAGCCCTGGCCCATTGGACCCGGACGAGCGATTCCGCGTTGCTGGATTATACCTACAAATCATGGCGAGCCGATTACGCCCCGCAATCTCCTCTGATCGAGAGTAAAGAGCTTGAGCTGTTGGTGGCCTCGGCGCCGAAGAGCGCGAGCAAGAGGGACGTGTCGCAGTTTCTTGATATGCGCTTTTTACCGTGACGATACTATTTTTCTAGGAGGCTTAGGTGAATTTACCTCAAGAAGCATTCGCAACCTGCGTGGATCTGAGAGATTGGCTTGAAAAGGCGGAGCAACTGGGCGAGCTCAAGGTCGTGCGCGGAGCGACCTGGGATCTCGAGATGGGCGGCCTTTCCGAGATCGTCGCGCGCGAGGCCAAGGGCACCGCGCCGGCGCTGTTGTTCGATGACATTCCCGGTTTCCCGCGCGGTCATCGCGCCCTGTTCGGCCAGCTCGACTCGGTGCGCCGCCTCGCCTTGACCCTCGGCCTCGATCTGCAAACCGCCGAGAAGCGCGCCTGTGCCCGCGCCTGCCGCGATAAGCTCAATGGCATGAAGCTCATTGCGCCGCGCAAGGTCGAGCGCGGCAAGGTCCAGGAGAACCTCGCCCAGGGCGACGATATCGACCTGTTCAAGTTTCCCGTGCCGCGCCATCACGAGCAGGACGGCGGCCGCTATATCGGCACCGCTCACTGCGTGATCACGCAAGATCCGGACGACGGCTGGGTCAATCTAGGCACCTATCGCTGCATGCTGATGGGCAAGGACAAGATCGGACTGCACATGAGCCCGGGCCGCCATGGCCGCACCATGCGCGACAAATGTTTCGAGCGGGGCCAGCCGCTCAAAGTCGCCGTCGCCATCGGCGCCGATCCGGCGCTGTTCCTCGCCAGCACGATGGCGGTGACGAACCAGGTTTCCGAGTATGAGTTTGCCGGCGGCTTGAAAGGCAGCGCCATCGAAGTCATCGAAGCGCCCTACACCAAGCTACCGGTGCCGGCGCATGCGGAGATCATCATCGAAGGGGAATGCCATCCCACCGAACGCCAGGACGAGGGGCCGTTCGGCGAATGGGCGGGCTACTACGCCAACAACGGCCTCGCGCCGGTGAAGGAACCCGTAATCCACGTGAAGTCGGTGCTGTTCCGCAACAACCCGATCCTCACCTGTGCCCAACCCGCACGCCCGCCGGGTTACCATTTCGCCTTTTCGATGTTCCGCTCGGCGATGATCTGGGACGAGATCGAAAAAGCCGGCGTGCCGGACGTGCGCGGCGTCTGGTGCCATGAAGCCGGAGCGAGCCGGCTCTTCAACGTCGTTTCCATAAAGCAGCGCTATGCCGGCCATGCGCGCCAGGCGGGCCTGCTCGCATCGCAATGCTCCTCGGGAGTTTATATCGGCAGGTACACGGTGGTGGTGGACGACGATATCGACGAGAGCAATCTCGGCGAAGTGATCTGGGCCATCGCCACCCGCACCGATCCGGTTACTTCCATCGATTTCGCGCGCCGCTCGCGCAGCAGCTCGGCGGACCCGATGGTGTCGCCGGATCACAAAAGCACCAGCAGTAACCCCTCGGCGGTTTTCACTTCCAAGGCGGTGATCGACGCCTGCTGGCCCTATGAGTGGAAGGATCGCGCTTACCCGGTCGTTCAGGTAAGCGCCGAACTGCGCGGCGAGTTGCTGGCGAAATGGGCCGAAGAGTTCAAGGAGGTGCTTTAGAGCGAGAGTTAAGCAATTGGGGAATCGGAAAAAGATGTCTCTCGCAAAGACGCCAGAGGACGGATCAGCCTAAGGCTGAGACGCCAAGGCGCAAAGGAGGGGGAGCAAGAAAACTCGAAATCCGAAATTCGAAACAATTCCAAATGGTCAAAAATCAGAAAGTTACAAAACAAGCGCGTTTCGGATTTCGTGATTGGGATTTAAAGTTCGGGTTTGTTTCGGTCCGCGGGGCTTCTTTCGATTTTCGGATTTCGGATTTTGTTTCGTTGGCGCCTTGGCGCGATAAATTTTCTTTAGGAGGTATTCATGGAGCAAATTCACGCAGATTATTTTAGGGTGATCCACAGGGTTCTCGCAGTATTGTTTGCGGTCGGTCTGGCGTCAGCCGAACTCCAAGCACAAAATCAACCTAGCGTTTCAACCGGGTCCATCCAGACCATACCGGGGATGCCGCTCGTGGTCGATCCGCGCAACGTTTACAGCGAGATTCGGGCTGACAACTTGAGCCCGGCAGTGGCCGGCGCGTTGCCTCGTGTTTACGTGCCGAACCGGCAGTCCAACGACGTGGCGGTGATCGACCCGGCCACGTTCAAGGTGGTGGATCGTTTTGGCGTCGGGGTGAACCCGCAGCATGCGATTCCGTTCTGGGACCTAAAGACCCCTCTGGGTCAACAACAACGCGGAAGGACGCAAAGACGGCAGCGTGACGCCCATCGATCCGAAAACCGGCAAGCCAGGGAAATCGATTCCGGTGGATGACCCCTACAACATGTATTTCACTCCCGACGGCAGCGCGGCGATCGTCGTCGCCGAAGCGATGCAGCGGCTTGATTTCCGTGATCCGCACACTATGGCGCTCAAGTACAGCATTTCTGCGCCCAAGTGCCGCGGCATCAACCACACGGATTTTTCCATCGACGGGCGCTATGCGATCTTCACCTGTGAGTTTGCCGGGATGCTCGCAAAAATCGATCTGGTCGAGCGCAAAGTGGTGGGCTATCTGAAACTCTCCAAGGGAGGCATGCCCCAGGATATTCGCATTTCTCCCGACGGACAGATCTTTTACGTCGCCGACATGAAAGCCGACGGCTTATTCCTGGTCCACGGCGACAAGTTCACCGAGGTCGGCTTCATCAAGACCAGCTTGGGCGCGCATGGCATCAGCGTGAGCCGGGACGGCGCAAGGTTGTTCGTAGCCAACCGCGGCTCCCATCATGTGTTCGGGCCGCATAAGGGCAAGGGCAGCGTATCGGTCGTTGATTTCGCGACGCGCAAACTCGTAAACACCTGGCCGATCCCCGGCGGCGGCAGTCCCGACATGGGGAATGTGAGCGTCGATGGCAAGACGTTGTGGCTTTCGAGCCGCTTTGACGACGCCGTATACGCCATCGACACTAGCACGGGCGAGGTCAAAAGCATCCCGGTGAAGAAGGAGCCGCACGGCCTCTGTGTCTGGCCTCAGCCGGGCCGCTTTTCTCTCGGCCACACGGGAAATCTGCGGTAGCCGTGCTTTCACGAAGGAGGTTGGTCTAACATGATTACTCAATGCGAACACAAAACACGGCGATGTTTGACTGTTGTCTTCGTTCTCATCTTTTTCCTCCCATTCGCCCGCCTCGCTCCGGCGGCGGAGTTGCCGCTGGTACGGATTGCCTACGGAGCCTTCAATGAAAAAATTTTGGCTCTGTGGATTGGTGTGGAGCAGGGTTTGTTCCGCAAGCACGGCGTTAACGTCGAGCTCATCTCTGTTCGCTCTGGTCCTCTGATCATGTCGGCCCTGGCCTCAGGAGATGTGCAAATGACCTATACGGTTCCGGGGGGAGTCTTAAGCGCTCTTGTCGGCGGGTTGGACGTGGCTTTCTTCGGCGGGATCGTTAACCGGGCTGATGGTGATTTCGTAGTGGCGCCAAGCATCCGAAGAGCTGAGGATCTCAAGGAAAAAAGGCTTGGGGTTCAAAGCATCGGAGGCGGAGTATGGTCGCTCTCCATGCTGGCCCTGCAGCATTTGGGGCTGGAACCGACAAGGGACAAGATTTCGGTCCTGGTAATTGGGGATCAGTCCGTGCTCACGCAGGCGATGGCGACCGGCAGGATCGATGCCGCATACTTGGGCTATACCTTCAGCGCTCTGCTCAAGGAGAAGGGATTTCCCGTGCTATTAGATATCGGGAAAGCGCCAATTCCATATCAGGGGCTCGCACTGGCGGCGCCCCGCTCCTACCTCAAGCAGAATACGCAGATAGCGGATTCGATTCTTAGAGGAGCTCTTGAGTCAGTCGCCTTTATTCAGAACCCAACACACAAGGAAGTGGCGCTTAAGTCCCTGGGAAAAAACCTGCGACTGACAAACCCCAAAGAGGCTGAGAGCGGATACGAAGTGCTGCAGTGGCTTTACAGCCTGGATATCAGGCCCAATGTAAAGGGGATACAAAACATGCAGCGGCTTCTCGCAATGACCAACCCCAAGGTGGCGGGAGTTAAGGCAGAGGACGTGGTTTATGAAGCCGCGGTAGAGCGCGTCCTGAAAAGTACATTTTACGAGGAGCTTGTAAATCGAGCGAAAAGATAACTCTTGAGGGGTGAGCCGTTCCGGTCGATGGCAACAGCCCTGTGCCTTGAGGTAGCCTGCAAATTGCTGGCTGACGATTGAAGAACTGGAGTATTGGAGTGATAGAGTGTTGTACGAAGGGAAATAAAACGAGATGCTTCTACGGTTAGCTCAGCACGACCAGATTTCGTAGGGGAAGCGGCGCTTTCCGGGTGGAAATCCCCAGTAAGGTCTGGAAGGCGGCCATCGGCTTGCGTCGAAGGTCATCGTGCTGAGTCAACCGTAGAAGCATT
>JAUYJC010000272.1 GCA_030688735.1 Deltaproteobacteria bacterium | reverse complement strand
ATCTTGGTTGCCGCGACGTGGCGATGCTGCGCGCCAAGGCCCGCTTCATGCAGGTCACGGCCGCGGGGCTCAGAGAAGGGCATGTTCACGATGTTTTTATCACCAAGGAATCTCCCAATTACAGAATAGAATGATTCTCGTTCTCGATTTCGGTTGTCAGTCATTTTTCCTTTTTAAGGTCGTTTCTAAACGCACAATTTTTCTTAATACGCCCGGATTAACTCGGCTGTTATTTCTATAAACGATAATAAGTCATGTATTTCAATTACTTAATGCGATATGCGCATAGTTCTTGACTATGCGCATATGTTTCGATAATGTCAGAACAACTTGGCTAGACTAAATATTTATCTCCCGGACGATTTGTACGCCTTGACGAAAAAGTGGCGACGGAAAAAAAATCTTTCGGAAATTTGTTCGGAGGCCCTACGTAGGGAACTTGAGGCGTTGGAGTTAAATCGAGATGTCGGTAATTTAGTAAGTTCATTCAGGTCTCATACTTCGATTGAGGAAACAATTGCTGCCCGTTACAAGTTAACAGATGTTGAAATTGTTGACGCTTCAGGGGAAACGGGGGATTTACGAGAAAAGCTTGGAAAAATTGCAGCAGATTTTCTCAATAGGTATCTATCTGATGGCTCGATTTTAGGAATCTCTGGTGGACGACAGATGTGGTGTGTTGTAAAAAACCTAACTCGTAGAAACGTGAAGGTTACAATTTCTGCATTGGGAATTCGACAAGATGATCCAAGAATATTGCATGCGCATGCGAATACTCTGGCGGGTATTCTCTGGCTGCTTTACAGTCCGCGTAGCGAAGCCCTGGTTATCGGTAACGACCCGACCGAGGTTAATTCCATATGGGCAAACAAATTACCAGTTGAAACATCCGCAAAGTATTTTGTGATTGGTTCATGTGCCCCGTTCAATTCTGAAAGTTATTTAGTGCCGCTGCTAGGAAAAAAAGCGGCGAGCGACCTTCTGAACCATGGAGCCTGTGGAGACTTCTTGTATCAATTTTTTGGAGAAGATGGAGAAATTATATCGACACCGAATTTGGCACAGCAATCTATACTTTCAAGTGACCTATTACGGGAGTTGTCCCGACGCCCCGACTCAAAGGTGATTCTTGTCGCTGGCGGTCGTGAAAAATTAAAGAGTCTACGGTTCGCTCTAGAAGGTGGTTTATGTAACGTGTTAGTAACTGATCAGGAAACGGCCCGGGGGCTCCTCAATTAGCGGGAGGAAACATGAACAAAAGCATTGTATATATGGATCGCTATAGAGGCGTGGGCGTGGCCACCAATACTTTTGTCGTCTACGGCACTGTTGAACACAATACATGGCACATCAAGCCTGAAGGATATGCTGAAACACCAGAAGTTTTGGTTTGCAGGCTTACCATTGAGAACGATGATTTTGAGAACCATGAATTAATTGCTGCGGGAACCTTGGAAACAAAAACGCTGAATTTCACCCTTGTGAAAGCGGAGAGATCGATGCTGCCAAGTATCATCGCTGCAGCATTTGGAGTTGTTCAGCCCAAGGCCAAATATCTTCCTGGTTTTGTGGACGCAGAGGTTCATATCTTTGCATCGCCCTCTGGGTGGGGAACGATTCGTCAGATTGTGCGGCTGTATTCCACGACGCTTAACAAGAAAAATGAACATTGATCATTTTCCACAATTCGGTGTGCTCGAAGATTGGGCATACGGTAACCATCGCGTCGTCCAAATTGCGAAGCTCTTGCGAGGCGTCACGGGCCAAAAGCATCGCATTACCTTTGATCCTTTGTTGTGTGCTACGCATTTTGGCGTTGAAATCAGGGAGACCGAGTTGCCTCCGGGTGTTTCTGGAAGACTTCGGATCGATGCGGCGTGTCCTCGGATTGAAATTAACCGTGAAGACCATCGCCTTAGAAAGCGTTACACAATGTGTCATGAACTCGCCCATCTTAGTTTTCAAGAGGAAATACCTGCTACTCCAAAAGAGCGTGCTGATTTTGACCTAGTACAGCTAATCCCAAACGTACAGAAGCGAGAAGAGATTTTTTGCAACCAAATTGCGGCAGAATTGCTTATGCCGACGCAAATGTTTCGTAGAATCGCGAAGACTCTGGATGCGAATTTTGATGGGTTATCTGCTCTAGCCGAGGGCTTCGATGTTTCTATCAGTGCAAGTTTGCAAAGAATCCAAAGGTTGGCGATATGGTCGGTCGGTAGGAGAGAGTGGCGAATACATGGAGGAGAGGTCGAGACTAGACGCCGACAAAATCCGACGATAGCAGGTAATATTAGGCGATCCCGTGATAAAAAAGACGCTCAGCGTCAAATCTCTCAATTGCTTGACAAAGCAGAATCCTTTATTAGACAGACATTTTTACGGAGTCACGATGCTTGTGATGAAAAATCCATGCGAAAATACCAACATGTCTTAGTCTGTGGTACCGAAGTTCACTTCGTAAAATTCAAGAATGTCATTCACGCATTTCTGATTCTTTAGATAGACGTGGATAGACGATCCAGACGTTTGGCAATTGTTTCTGGCAGGGAGAAATGGAAAACACAATCGCGATAGTTGATCTTGGTGGCCAGTACTGCCACCTAATCAAGCGTAGGTTGAGGGATCTTGGTGTGCGATCTGAAATTTATGGCTCAGAAGTGAGAGCGCGTAAACTGGGGCATCATTCCGCAGTTATCTTATCAGGAGGCCCGCGGAGTGTGTATGAAAAAGACGCACCTTCGATCGATCCAAAAGTACTTAAACTTGACCTGCCAATTCTGGGTATATGTTACGGACATCAGCTGCTTGCGCAGATGCTTGGGGCCAAAGTTGAAAAGAACAGACCAGAATATGGCCATACGAAGCTTTCTGTTGTTGCTGAAAATACACTCTTCAAAGGAACTCCAAGGAAACAAATTGTCTGGATGAGTCACTCCGATTCGGTAGTCGAGTTGCCGCCTAATCTTCTTACTCTTGCTTCTACCGGTAATTGCCGCAATTCAGCCTTTTCTGATCCTCGGCGGCGTTTATATGGCGTGCAATTTCATCCGGAAGTTACAGATACACGATGTGGAGGACAGATACTAGACAATTTCATCTCCATTGTGCCGAGAATTAGGAGAAAAATAGACCCGAAGCTGCGGGTTAAGGAGCTGATAGAAGAGATCAAAACGAAGGCTGGGAAAAATTCAATTTTCTTTCTTGTGAGCGGTGGGGTCGATTCTACTGTAGCCTTTGTTCTCTGCTCTAAGGCACTGCCGAGGAAAAAACTCTTGGGACTCTACGTAGACACTGGATTGATGCGGAAAGGTGAAACCGAAGAGCTTCGTTCCAATCTCGCCGCACTAGGTTTGGCTGATCGACTTCGAATAAGAGACGAATCGGCTCTTTTTCTAAAACATCTTACTGGCAAGACCGATCCTGAGGAAAAAAGAAAGATTATCGGTAGACTCTTTGTACAGGTACAATCCAAAGTGCTTCGTGAGCTCGGAATAGGAAGAAAGAATTGGCTTCTAGGTCAAGGTACAATTTACCCTGACACCATAGAATCTGGTGGAAGTAGTGGACGAGCCGCAGTAATCAAAACGCACCACAATCGGTGTCCAGAAATATTTAGTCTCTTAGAGAAAGGACTTGTTATCGAACCGCTTGCAGAATTTTACAAGGACGAGGTTCGACAAGTCGGGGGGGTGCTTGGACTTGATCCGAAGCTTACGAATCGATGGCCATTCCCTGGGCCTGGATTGGCTATTCGGTGTATTTGTTCTCCGGAAGATAGTAGCCCGAGAAAACTCGATGTTTCCATCGAACGATTGTTACATGAGTACCGGTACAGAGGCGTAATATTCCCGATTCAAAGTGTTGGTGTCCAGGGCGATGCGAGGACGTATAAACAAGTGGTTGCATTGAGATCGAATCGATACTCCATCAACTATGAAATTCTTCAACAACTTACTTCAAAGTTGTGCAACTTGCACACTGATATAAATCGAGTGATCCTACAGTTGACGACTTCAAAGCGAAAACTTAGTCAAGCGGTTATTGTTCGCACAGCTCTTTCTGCAAATAGGCTAGATACGCTCAGGGAAGCGGATTACGTGGTTAGGAGCGTGATGGACGAAGATAATTTGACTGATACAGTCTGGCAGTTCCCTGTGGTTCTGATTCCGGTGTCATTTGGTGATGGTGAGTCAGTAGTCTTGCGGCCAGTGAATAGTGAAGACGGAATGACGGCAAATTTTGGAAGGCTTCCTGTGAGGTCCCTACGCCGAATGGCATCCGAAATTATGAAGATTCCGCAGATCGATTGTGTATTCTTGGACGTAACAACCAAACCACCGGCAACGATAGAGTGGGAGTAATAGTTGTCGGCTTTGCCTGAATCGCTTCGAATACACAATGAAGCCCAGGCGATTTGCCGGCCGTTTCAGATATTGGTGACGAAGGTTGATGCCATGCCCGAGTTCGCCGGGGGAGGGTTCGTGGTGACAATCTGGCTTCCGCGCCATCTTGCTCTTGACGGCCCCGAAGTCAGAGAAGTGCGAGCGCAATTAGAAGCTATTAACGGAGTCACCAACGTTTGGGTTCTCCTCTCTCCCAGCGCGGACTGACGTTTTATGATCTGTGATTCTCAAACCTGTACGAGAATTGAATCTCATGGATCGTACTGAGGTGATCATAGTCCGCCACGGGCAAACTCAGTGGAACATCAAAGGCGTCCGCCAGGGGCATCTCGACAGCGGTCTCACGGAAAAAGGAATCGCGCAGGCGAAAGCTTTGGGTGAGCGGCTCGCGCGAGAAAAATTCGCCATGCTTTACAGCAGCGATTTGGGACGGGCGTTGCAGACGGCACGGATGATTTGCGAGGCGACCGGTCATACCATCGTTACCGATGCTCGGCTACGCGAGCGTCACCTCGGCATTTTTCAGGGGTTCAGCGCCGAGGAAATCAAGGAGCGATATCCTGAAGAGTATCGGCTGCACCGAACCCTGGGTCCGGACTATGTGATACCGGGCGGCGAGAGCATGCACCAACAAGTCGAGCGCAACGTTGCCTGCTTGAAAGAAGTCGCCGAGAAGCACGCCGGCCAGACGATCGCGGTGGTGACGCACGGCGGTGTGTTGAGTGGACTCTTCCGACATATCTTTGCAATTCCATTCCAGGCGCCACGCCGCTTCGAGTTCGTGAACGCAAGCTTGAATCTTTTCACCTACGAGGAAGGGCATTGGATGCTGCGAACGTGGGGCGACGTCAGTCATTTGGCGCCCGGCGCGGCCAGTGACGGAGATGATCCGTGAGCGGCTGCGCCGCGGCCGTTCCAGACGTTCCAATAGTTCCAGAGGTTCCAATCGTTCAAGTCGTTCAAAACGTTCAAGCCGTAGGGAACGGGGACAGTTCCCTTTCCGGATTTTGCTGAAAAACTCTATGAATGCTTCGACGAGGCTCAGCATGAACGGAAAATCTCCAATAATTTCACCCGCTCCTCCGTTCGTCCTGAGGCTCTCGAAGGATGAACGGAGGGTTTTTCAGCAGAATCTTTCCGGAAGGAGGACTGTTCCCCGTCTTATCCCCGTCCGTCGCCCGATCGTTTCTCCAGCCTCATGGAGAAACCGGGTCGATTGATATACACCTGATTCGACCCTTTCCGCTTCGCCAGTTGCTCGATGATATTTACCAGCGGTTGGGATCCGTCGAGATACTCACGCGGTTTGCCGCCGTTCGGGAGGGCGTTGACGTAATCCTCGCCGGCGAAATAGCGCATGATCAGCTCTTCGTCTGAGACGTTAGCGCCATACTGCTGCCGGATTTCGTGGAGCGAGGGCTGCGGTTGTTCCCATTGAAACCATTCCCTGGCGCGCGGGCGGCTCAAAATCTTATCTTTCACTTCGGGGTCCATCAGCTCGGCGCCTTCTTTGCCCCAGATACCCAACGCGTATTGGATCACCTGGTCCGGCACTTCCTTGTAGCGTTCGCCGACGATGACGTTGATGGCGGCCTGGGTGCCGACATACTGCGACAGCGGCGTGACCATGATGGGGTAGCCGAACTCCCGGCGCACGCGGCCGGATTCCTCCAGCGCGGCCTCCATCTTATGTTCCATGCCGACGATTTTTAGCTGATGGCGCATGTTGGAGATCATCCCGCCCGGGACCTGATGCTGGTAGAGAAACTCGTCGTATTCCATCGGCTTGCCGATGGGCAGGCCGTCTTTTTTGGCGACCTGGGTAAAATGCTTCTCGACGGCTTCGAGCGGCTTTAAGTCCACGGCGGGTGTATACCCCAGCGCTTTTAGATTACTAGCGATGTTGAAGACCGATGGCTGGGACGATCCGTTAGCGAGCGGCGGTATGGCCGTGTGCAGGATGCGCATGCCGAGCTTGACGCCTTCGAGGTAGTTGAGCGGGGCTTGACCGCTGTTGCAGTGGGCGTGAAATTCGACGGCAATATCGCCCGCGCTTTTCAGCACCACCGGGATCAGCGTGCGCGCCCGTTCCGGGGTGAGCAGTCCGCCGACGTCTTTGAAACAGATACGCCACGGCTTTGCGGCAGCCGCTTCTTTCGCCTTTTGCGCGTAATATTCGTCGGTATGGCGCGGTGAAACCGAATAGATCAAATTGGCCACCGTATCCATGCCGTTTTTCTTGAGATCGGCGATTTCCTCCTCGAAGGCGCTGTAGTCGTTCCAGCAATTCGAGGTGCGGGTGAGCGTGATCCCGTAGGAGACCAGCCGCTCGACCAGCAGCTTCAGGAGGGCGTGGGGCGTCTTTTCAAAGGCGCTGTGCATGCCGCCATGATGGCGCAGGCGGGTCCTCTTGATGCGCTTGGTTCCTTCCTTGAGCCAGTACCAGGGGTTTTCCTTATGCTCGCGCACGTACTTCTTGAACATGACGCCGAGGAAAAATTCCATGGACTCGAAGCCCGCCTGGTCGATGTGCGGGGCGGCGGGCAGCATGGCGCCCACTCTCATGTTGAGCGCCCATAGGCTCTGGTTGCCGTCGCGCAATGTGGTGTCGATAAAGCGGACTTCGTCGCTCATTATCCCTCCCGAAAACCGTTCCAATCGTTCCAGCCGTTCAAAAGGTTCCAGTCGTTCAAGGAACGGGGACAGTCCCCTTTCCGGAAGGGGGACTGTCCCCGTTCTTCGGTTGTGGCTGACATTGTCGTCTATTATCTGTATAAATTCTTGCTTGAGAGATCAAACGGCAGGGGAGCATGGCGATGAAGAGTCACCGCAAGGAGTTATGGTTCAATACCCCGACGCGGGTAGCGTTCGTCAACGTCACGCCGCAGGTGCAGGAGTGTGTTCGCGAGAGCGGCGTGCGGGACGGCATCGTGCTGGTCAACGCGATGCATATCACCGCGTCGGTTTTCATCAATGACGACGAGTCCGGCTTGCATCACGACTACGGCATCTGGTTGGAAAAGCTCGCGCCGCACGAGCCGATCAGGCAGTACCGCCACAACGATACCGGCGAGGACAACGCCGACGCGCATATGAAGCGGCAAGTGATGGGACGCGAGGTCGTCGTTGCGATCACCGACGGCAATCTCGATTTCGGCCCGTGGGAGCAGATTTTCTACGGCGAGTTCGACGGCCGGCGGCGCAAACGGGTGCTGGTTAAAATCATTGGCGAGTAGGCCTTCGGCCCATGGGCAACATGTTACAAAAAAATAAGTTCGCGGCGCGTGATGGCCAAGGTCAACGCCCTTTCCGCTCGGATGGAAGCAAGAGCGATTACGCCGCGCCTTGTCCTCATTATCCCCACTGCTTTGGTTGTCCTTTCATTAATTTGCCTTATCCCGAGCAGTTATCGCGCAAGCGTCTGAGGGTCGCTGAAGCATTCGCCGCCTTCCCATCGCTGGCGGGCATGGAGATTCCGCCCCTGGTTCCCGCGCCGCAGCGGTTGGGCTACCGGGCGCGGGTCAAGCTCGTGGTGCGGCGTAACCGGGGCGAGGTCGCTGCCGGACTGTATGCGCCGCAGAGCCACCGGGTCATCGATATCTCGTCCTGTCCGGTCCATCCGCGACCGGTCAATGAGGTGGTTCGCTATCTCAAGAAAAAAGTCCAAGAGCTCGGCATCGCGCCCTACGACGAACGGGACGATAGCGGTGACTTGCGCTATCTCGACTTGCGTTACAGTTTCGCCCGGCGCGAGCTGAGTGTGACGCTCGTCACGCGGCATTCGAGCCTTCCCGAGGGAGCGGAACTCGCTCGCGCGCTCCATCGACGGTTTCCATTCATCGTGGGAGTCATTCAGAACGTCAACGAGCAGCGCGGCAACGTTATTTGGGGCGACAGTTTCCGCACTCTCGCGGGCCGCGACACGATCATGGAGCGGATCGGCGATTTGAAGCTGGTGTTTCCGGCGGGCGTGTTCTCCCAGGCGAATCCCTTTACCGCGCGCAAGCTCTATGAGTGGGTTTGCGAAATGGTCGCGTTGAAGGGCGGAGAAACCGTCATGGATCTCTACTGCGGGGTTGGTCCGATCTCGCTCTATCTCGCCGCCGCGGCGCGCCAGGTATGGGCCATCGATGACAGTACCTTATCGATCGCCACCGCTAAGCAAAATGCCCGTCGTAACGGACGCGGAAACTGCCGCTTCATTGCCGGGGACGTATCCGAAACGGTGGCCCCGATCAGGCAGAACCTGCCGCGGCTCGACTTGATGGTTGTCAATCCGCCGCGCAAGGGAGTTCAACCGGCGGCCATGGAGGCGATCCTGGCGGCAGGCGCGCCGAAGATCGTCTACGTTTCCTGTGAACCAAAGAGTCTGGCGCGGGATCTAGAGCGGATGGCCAACGCCGGATATTGCGTGCGGCAAGTCCAGCCCTTCGACATGTTTCCGCAGACGGACCAGGTTGAGGTGGTAGCACTGCTGGAGAAGCCATAGAGCAGTTTGAAATTCTCCGACGCATGATAGGTACCGTTCCAGGTTCAAGGTTCAAAGTTCAAGGTCGAAATTCCTAAACCTTGGACGTGGATCGTTGAACCTTGAACTAATCCGACCGATATCTCCACAACTGCGGGATCGCCCAGCAAACCCCCAGGACCATGACGCAACACAAGAGACAACCGGCCAGAGCGGCGTTGGGCGCACCGAGCAACGCCGCTCCGGCGCCGGCGAGCACCGCGCCGATGGCGTTGGTGGTCTGCGCGAACACGGTCAAAAAGCTCGTCGCGCGCCCACGCATGTCGTCCGGCGCCAGGATCTGAACCACGGTGCGGCGCATCACCACACCGAGGGCGTCGCTGAATCCGAGCGCGCCCACGGCGATGAGTCCCATCCAGAACCAGCGGGAGAGTCCGAGAAATCCCAGGCTAAGCGCAAAGAGCAGCGTTGCGGTGATTGACAACACTCCTTTACGCTTGACCTCGCCGACCGCCAGCAGCAGCCCCGAGCCGATTAGCGCGCCGACCGCCGGCGCGGCGTATAATGCGCCCAACCCACGCGCCCCGACTTTGAATACGGTGTCGGCGAAGATCGGCAGGATCGGCCGGAAGAAGCCGAACAACACCGCGAAGAAGTCGAGCAGAAAAAGCGAAAGGATAATGCGGGTATGCCAGAGGAACTCGAAACCTTCGATGAGACTGCGCCAACCGATCCGCCGACGGGCGCCTTGCGGTTGGCCGGAAGAGCGTAGGAGCAGCACGGAACCTATCGAAGGCAGCAGTAGCGCGGCATCGGTGAAATAGGAAGCCTGGACGCCGAAAAAGTCGATAAGAAAGCCGGCGATGACCGGCGCCGTCAGTTGCGTGCCCTGCATCATTAGCGTCGCCAAGGTCACGGCGTTTAACAGGTGCGACGGCGGCACCAGGCTTGGTATGATCGCCTGGCGCGCCGGACCGCCGAGAACTTGCAACGACGAAGCCACGACGTTCAGCGCATTGATGTGCCACACCGTCACCTGGCCGCTGACCGTCAAAACTCCCAGGGCCAATCCGGGCAGGACGTTCAATGCGTGGGTGTATAGAATCAATTTCTTGCGATTAAGAGTATCGGCGAGCACGCCGCCGAAAAGACCGAAAAAGATGAAGGGGAGTGCTTGGAAGAACCCGGCTAATCCCAACTGAACGGATGATCCCGAAAGTTGATAGACTTGGTAGAGGCTCGCCACGTTACGCATGTGCATCGACGTGCTGCCGCAAACAATTGCCGCAAAGATCAGGCGATAGTCGCGAATGAGCAGTGAGGACCAGGGGCGGATGGGCGATGCCGAAGGATCGTCGGCAGGCGGGTTGTCCTGAGATTCCGGCACTCGGATATGGCGTCCTTGGTGGTAATCGCGGTCGGTGTGGCCAATTTAACGGTTAGATCAGCGAGGGTCAATTGAAATGAGAGGCGCCAACCGAATCCTTGCTCGGGGGAGACCGCGAAAAGAAATTCTATCCGGCGAAGTATCCACCTGTTACCGCGTCGTTCCAGCTCTTTAACACCGACGGAACGATCCCCACCGGCAAATCTTTTTCCGCCTTCCAAAAACTATGGACGCCGGCGCCGAAGCGGGTCAGGGCGATTTTGGGAGTGGGATTCATTTTTCTGAATCCCGGCATGATGACTTCTTCGTAAACCTCCTGGCTGTGGTCGCGGCTGTCCTTGGAGATCTCGAAGAGAAACGGCGGCACGGGTTTCACGTTCGGTCCGGAAAGTTCCCGCGAGTAGCCGACGAAGCGCTGCACCAGCGCCTCGGTCTCGTCCTTGTTCATTTTGAGCCGCGCGGCGCTCACGCGGGCCGCTTCGGCCAGGGAGCCGCTGATGGCGTGGGTGACGACATATTCCGCCTTGAACTGCGGTCGTGACTTCACGTTTTGCCAAGCGTCGAGAATGTCTTCCATGATCGCGGGCAACCGCATGAGGGCCTTCGGGCCTTCCTGGCCGAGAGCTTCCGGCCCCTGGTAACGCGCCAGATCGCGCCAGGTGCGGATGTAAAGCTCGTTGAACGGATCGGTGCGAGCCTTGCCCTGTTTTTCGATTTTATCGTAGCCGGCGATCTTTCCCATGTCGCCGCCCCATTCGTCGCGCCCCATGCTCAAGTAGCCGAACGGCGAATGTTCCGTGGCGCAAACGCCTGCCATATTGGGAATGCGTTGGGACAACATGCAGATAAACGGCCCGCCGGTGGAGTGGCCCTGGCTGTAGACGGAGAATTCCGGTTCGGGAAAATGACGCCGGTTGGCCTCGATCATGCCGGCTTCAAACGCCGCCGGCCACCCCGCCATCCGAAACCAGAATTGACTCTCCGGTTTGGCGCGCGCGAGCGTGCGCGTGCCGTAGCGGTTGCGCATCGAAGCGTCCTTCACAACTTCGTACTGATCCGGTGTTATGACCTCGCCCTGTTGCCAGATCGGCGCGCGCACGGTTCCATCGGCATGAATCGTGTCGTCAGGCCAGTCGCGGCTGGCGTCGGGAAAATAAAATCTGCCGGGAAAGGTTCCCGCCATGACTTTGAAGCCAAATTTGGCGGCGAGCAGCTTCGAATGGCGCTCGATGCCTTTGAAGTCGCCCGAGCCGCCGTGCAACAGGAAAAAGCCGGCTTTTTTGCTATCGGCGCCGTGTGGAATTCTTTCCGGGTCTTCCGGCTCGTACACGACCATGCCGAGATCCCAATCCATGCCGAGTACGTTAACGCGAAAAATATCTTCGCTCCGTTTGATCGGGATATCGGTTCTGCTCAACACGTCCTCGCTATCTTTGATGCACTGTTCCCGAGTCACGAATTCAGGCGGCCGCCAGCCGTTCTTCGCTTCAGTCATAAGCGTTGCCTCTCTGCGAAAATTATCTTTGATGCTCACTTAGCTCGGAGGGCCATAACAAGTCAACCCTGCGCCCGTGGACCCGCTGGACAACGAAGCAACAAACCGGGTAGAAAGACCAGAGATACATTGTCTGGAGTGGAGCGTGGAAACGAAGAGAATCGATCGTAAGAGAATCTGGTTATCTGGCGCCGTCGGTGTGGCGGTGATTAGCCTATTGTTTCGGGTCACCGGCGTATACGCTGTCGACAAATTGCGTGTCGCCACGGGCGGCTTTTCTCCGAGCGTGCCGCCTTTTCTCACTTTCGCTAAGCCGCAGTTGCTCAAGCAGGACATCGAGATCGAAGACGTGCTCATGAGCGGCGGCTCGCTGTCCGCCCAGGCACTCGCCTCCGGGCAGGTGAAGATCGTTCTGACCACCGGAGCGGTCGTGCCGCAGTTCAACCTCAGCGGGGGAGATATGGTGATTATCGCGGGAACGATCAACAAGCTGCCGTACCAAATCGTCGCCCGCGGCGAGATCAAGACCTCGGCCCAGCTCAAAGGCAAGCGCGTGGCCATCAGCCGGTTCGGCTCATCGTCGGAATGGTTGGTACGGCTCGCGCTAACGAAGATGGGCTTGGACCCGGACAAAGATGTCACGATCATTCAGATCGGCGGCCAAAATGAACGGTTGGCCTCGTTGCAGGCCAATGCCGTGCAAGCGACGCTCTTGGCGCCGCCGATCAGCACCAACGCGGTGCAAAAACTCGGCATGGTGCAGCTTGCCGATCTGGCCGAGTACGACACGACGTATCCGCTCCAGTCGGTGATCACGACGCGTGCCTATTTAAAAGAAAACCGGCCGCTCCTCAAGCGGGTTCTGCGGGGCTTGGCGCTCGCCTTCAGGCAATATCGCGAGCAACCTCAGAGCGCTTTAGAGTTTCAAACCAAACAGTTCAAAATCCCCGCGGATATAGCGGAGATCGGCTATCGCTCGTCCCTCAAAGTGATGGAGCCGGAGCTTAAAGTGCCGGACAATACCGCGCTCGATCTGGCGTTGAAGGAAATCGCCGGGCGGATCGAGAAAGCAAAAAAGATTACGGTGGCGGATTTGAATCTGGTGGATGATTCCATTCGCGCCGAACTGGTGAAGGAAGGGGTGTTCAAGGGCAGCCGGTAACGATGTGCCGCAGCCGTTGCACTGCGGTGATATTTGCGCGCGCAACTGAATGATGGAGGCAATCGACATGAAGGTCTTGATCACGGGCGGTATGGGTGTCAACGGCGCGGTGACGGCGCGCTTGATGGTGCAGGACGGGTTGCGCCCCATCTTAATGGATAACCGCATGGATCTGACGCTGATCGGCGATATCAAAGATCGGGTCGATCTGGTGGTGGGCGATGTTTGCGATCAGTCCGGATTGGAGAAAATCGTCGATGACTATAAAGTTACTCATATCGCCCATCTCGCCGCCCTGATGCCGGAGCCCGCGGAAGCCGATCCTCGGCTCGGAATCAAGGTGGGCGTAGACGGCACGGTGAATGTTCTTGAAGTTGCGCGGGCAAAGAATATCAAGCGTGTCGTCTTCACCAGCTCCAAAGCGGTTTACGGCGAAATCGGCGGCGAATATGCGCCGCCGACTTGCAGGCCAGTGCGCGAAGATTATCCCAAGCGCCCGGCGGATCTCTACGGCTCGATCAAAGTTTGCTGCGAAGAGATTGGCCGTTATTACCGTGAAACCTACGGCATCGAATTCATCGCCCTGCGCTTCGTGTCGATCTACGGCCCCGGCAAGGAGGCGCGTCACGGGCCGCTGTCCTTCTATGGCCAGCTGATCGAAAAGGCGCGGGAGGGCGCGAAATGGATCATTCCCCAGGGCGGCGACCAGCTCAACGACGCCGTGTACGTGGGCGACGTGGCGCGATCGGTCTATCTTGCGGTGAAAGCTCCGACTCCGGCTGAGTGGACTTTCAACATCGGCACGGGGAAGACGTGGACGCCGCGAGAATTCTTGAATGCGGCGGCGAAACTATTTCCCGAACATCGGATCGAGCTCGGCCCAGGGCCGAGTAAACTAGGCAGAAGCAAGCAGAGCTACTGCGTCTTCGATATATCGGCGGCGGCCAAGCAGATCGGCTACGAGCCCGCTTTCGACGTGGAGCGCGGCGTGCGCGACTATGTCGCAACGATGGACCGGCTGGGGCGGTAGAAAGGAAAAAGATTTTAACCGCAGAGTGTAGGGGCAGGTTTGAAACCTGCCCCTACTTCGTCGTTGATAAAACTTATCAGCCGGGCACTACGGCAATTAAAATATATCAATAGCAACGGAGGAATTCACTGTGGCAGAAGAAACTAAAGGAACACCCGAAGTCTGGGCGGCGGGTATTGGCCGCAAGAGCAATGCGCAATATGGCTCGGACCTGATGGTCGAAGTGTTGCGCGAGTTGGGGATCAAATACATCGCGCTCAACCCCGGCGCGAGTTACCGCGGCCTGCACGATTCGATGGTCAACTTCGAATCGGGCAAGGGGCCGGAGATCATCCTGTGCACCCACGAAGAGATTGCCGTGGCAATGGCCAATGGCTACGCGCGTGCGACCGGCGAGATCATGGCTACCGGCCTGCACGACATCGTCGGCTTGCTGCACGCCAGCATGGCGATCTTCAACGCCTGGTGCGACCGTACGCCGATTTTCAATCTCGGCGGCGGCGGGCCGCAAAACACCACCAACCGCCGCTCCACCGACTGGGTTCACACGGCGCTGGTGCAGGGCAACGCGGTGCGCGATTACCTCAAGTACGACGACCAGCCAAGCGATATCGACGCCGTCGCCGAGTCGTTCCTGAAGGCTTATCGCATTGCCATGACCGAACCGAAGGGGCCGGTTTACATTTGCCTCGACACCGACGTGCAGGAAGCGAAGATCGACAAGCCGATGGTCGTGCCCCATGCACAGCTCTTTCGCGCTCCCGCGGGACCCGGGCCGAACCCGGAGTCGCTGCGCCAGGCTTCGCGGCTCCTGGCCGAAGCGCAATGGCCGGTGATCGTCGCCGGGGAAATCGCGCGTAACCCCAAGGCGCTGCCGCCGCTTCTCGATCTCGCCGAGGCGTTGGGCGCGGCGGTCATCGACTCCGATGGGCGCTACGCGTTCCCGAGCACGCATGTGTTAAACCTGACGACGGCGCGCGAAGAGGCATTGCGCGGCGCCGATGTTGTGTTGGCGCTCGATGTTCCGAGCCTGGGCGTGCCCCTTGGCCCGTCGGTGCGCGAGCGCGGTAACTTTGCACCGATTATTTCGCCCAGCTGTAAAGTGATTCACATCACTTTGCTCGACCTCGAACGGCAGAGCTGGGTGAACGATAATATGTGGCTCTTGCCCGTGCATGTGCCGATCGCCGCCGATACGTCGGTGGCATTGCCGCAGTTGCTTGAACAGGTGCGCGAGCGGTTGAAGGCGAACAGCGATGCGGGACGGCAGGTTCTCGAGAGGCGCGCAAGGATCGAGGCGATTTACCAAGAGACGCGGAAGAAGAGCCAGGAGTGGATCAAGAAAACTTGGGACGAAAAACCGATCTCGCAAGCGCGCTTTTTCAGCGAGATCAATCAGCGCGTGCAGGCAAAATCCTGGGCGCTGGTTTCCTCGCACGGGCGGCGTTGGCGGGAAGCGATCGACGTCACCGAACCGGCCCATGGGATGGGTGGCGGGCGCGGCGGAGGTGTCGGTTACGGCTTGCCGTCATCCATCGGTTCGGCGCTTGGTTTTAAAGGCAGCGGTCGCCTCTGCGTGAGCATGATCGGTGACGGCGACTTTTTGATGACGTCGAATTCTCTCTGGACGGCGGCGAAGTATCAAATACCGCTACTCGTGGTCGTGCTCAACAATCATTCTTATTACAACGACGAGGAACATCAGGAGCGCATGGCGCGGTGGCGCCAGCGGCCGATTGAAAATAAGGGCATCGGCATCCGTATTGAAGACCCCGTGCCGGACTTAACCGCGATCGCGCGGGCGCTGCACGTCGACGGCTTCGGCCCGATCACCGAACCGGATCAACTCGGCCCGGCGCTGGATAAAGCGATCGCGATCGTCGAGAGCGGCAAGCCTGCGGTGGTCGACGTGATCACACAGCCGAGGTAATGAGGAGGCGACGATGGACAAGTTAATCGCGCAAAGTCTCAGGGCGTTGCTCGCGCGCGAAGGGTTAGAAGCGAAGGAAGGTGATCTGGAGCAGTTCGCCAAGATCATCGAGCTGTACGCGGATAATCTCAAAACGCTCCATTCGGTCGATCTCGGCGCCGAAGAGTTGGCGCCAGTGTTTCGACCGGAATGGTCCGGTAAGTGAGAAGAGGTGAACCATGGGCATTTCAGAAAGGCCGCTCTATTACCTGACGATTCACGAAGCCCAGCAGCTGATTCGGAGCCGGAAGCTGTCGCCTGTCGAATTGACCCGCGCGGTTCTCGATCGTATCGCCGCCGTCGATGGCAAGTTGCACGCCTTTATCAATCTTATGGCGGAAAGCGCGATGCAGGCGGCGCACGTCGCGGAGGCAGAGATCGGACGCGGCAACTGGCGTGGGCCGATGCACGGCATTCCGGTGGCGGTGAAAGACCAGTTAGACGTCGAGGGGGCGGCGGCGCGCGTCCGCCAATTCACCCAAGGCGTGGGGGATGCCACGGCGGTGAGAAAGCTGCGCGAAGCCGGTGCGATCATGCTGGGCAAGCTGCACATGAGCAGTATGCCGGGTCCCGAGCTACCGCAGCCGCGTAATCCTTGGAACACCGAGCATATCACCGGCGGATCGAGCACGGGCTCGGGCGCCTCGGTAGCCGGAGGCCTCTGCCTGGGGTCGCTCGGCGAAGACACCGCCGGTTCGATTCGCAATCCCTCCGCTTTATGCGGCCTCGCCGGGCTCAAGGCCACCTACGGCCGCGTCAGCCGCTACGGCTTGGCGCCGCTCAGTTGGTCCCTCGACCACTGTGGCCCGATGGCGCGCGTGGTCGAAGACACGGCGCATATGCTGAACGCCATCGCCGGACATGATCCCAAGGACCCGACTTCGAGCACCGTTCCAGTTTCCGATTACACGAGCGCCCTGCGCGAGGACGTGAAGGGAATGGTCATCGGTGTGCCGCGCGACTACATCGACGAGTGCGCGCCGCGCACTGAGCCTGTAGTTCTCAAGCTCGTCGGTAAGGCCATCGATGAGCTTGAATCGTTGGGCGCGCGCGTCGAGGAGGTGAAAGTTCCGACGCTGAATCTCGCGACCATCGCCAACGCGGTGATTTACTACAACGAGTTCTGGGCGGCGCATAAGAGCGACGCCGCGGAGGTGCTCAAGACCGGCGCGGCGCAGCGGCGCGCGCGAATTTATCTCGGGCTTCTCACCAACTCGGCGGATTACATCCAGGCCCAGCGGGTGCGCAGCCGGGTGCGCGCGGAGTTCGCCGAGGTTTTCAAGAAAGTCGATTGTCTGGCGCTGCCTTGCCAAACCGGACCGGCGCCGCTGGTGAAGGACGTCGGCCCGATCGATACTTTGTTCAAGCATGTAGTGCCGGAATACAACGGGCCGTTTAACTTGGCTGGGTTGCCAACGCTGGTAGTACCGTGCGGCTTTTCGGACAATAATTTACCCATTGCGCTCCAGCTCGTCGGCAAGCCGTTCGACGAAGTGACGGTCCTGCGAGCTGGATATACTTACCAGCAGCATAAGAAGTGGTACGAGAAACGGCCGGAGATTTAAAGCGCCCCGGCTTGGATAGACGGAGGGGATCAACATGCCTTGGATCAAAATTATTCCCGAGCACGAGGCCGACGGCGAGCTGAAAGAGGTTTACAGGAAGATCCGCGAGCAGCGCCGAGGGGAGCAGATCAACCGTGATCGCGAATCTTCCGCCGGCGGTCCGCCGGTAAGCCCGCCGATGTTGCACAGCCTTAATCCCAAGGCGATGTGGCACACGGCGGAATTGATGTGGGAGATCATGCGCGGTGAGTCGCGTTTGACGACGGCGCAGCGGGAAATGATCGCGACGGTCACCTCGGCGACGCTGCATTGCCGCTTTTGAACGGTCGCCCACGCGGAGTTTCTGCGTCAAGAGGGCGGGGACGATTTGTCAGTAGAGCAGGTTAAAGACGATTGGCGGCAGATGGAACTGACGAAAGCCGAGTACGCCATGTTGGAATTTGCGGAGAAATTGGCGCTAACGCCGAGCAACATGCGCGAGGCCGACGTGCAAAAGCTGCGCGATGTCGGCTGGACCGACCGCGATATCCTCGATATCGTTCATGTCTGTGCCTATTTCAACTTCCGCGTGCGCGTCGTCGATGGTCTTGGCCTTGAAGTCGCCGATTGGCAGATCGAGCGCGCAAGGGCCGGTGCGGCCCGGGCCGCGAAGCTGGCCGAGGAGCGCGGTGTCGCCATGCCCTTAGACCCTTGGAATGTACGTTAAGTCGGGCCGCAACGAGACGTGAAATTGACGAGTGGGCGTAGACCCGCTGGCAGACTGGCCGCGACTTTGTCATTCAGGCAGAGAATTTCGCCCACCGAATGACTCTCGGCATCAGTTTTCGACATAGGCGCTCGAACGGCGCTCAAGCTCGGGCAGAATCTCATGGCAGATGAGGTCGATGGCTTCGCCCCAATCAGGGCCGAGAGGCGAGGCGATGTCGACGATGTCGAAGCGATAGGGCTTGGCCAGGCGTAGCACTTCGTCGAGCTGAGTAAGGCACTCGGCCGGCGTGCCCGCGGCGACGATGCCGCTGTCTGCGATCATGCGCTCGCTGACCAGCGGGTCGAGATCTTCAATACTCTTGCCTTGACGATGACCCTCTCGAATCGCCGCCAGCGTGGCGGCGGGCACCGGCAGCTCGAGTAGTCTCTGGCGCAGCAGATGCCCGCTGATCAGGCCGTTGACGGCCATGCGCCGGCAGCAGCGCCGCGCCGCTTCGCCGTCGCGCGCCACCGAGACATGCAGGTGCAGCACTTTGGTGAAGGGCCCGGCATGGACGGAAAGGCTGGCCATGGCGTCCGCCAGAGCGCCTTGGCGGATCAACGCAGTGGGAAACGACAGGTTGCTGAGGATCAATCCGTCGCCGAACTCGCCGGCGATCTTGAGCGTTTGCGGCCCGGCGGCGGCGACATAAATTTCCGGCGGCCGCTGCGGCGGCACGCGCAGAAAAGCCTCGGCGGCCGGATCGAGGCGAAAGAAGCCGGCGAGGTCGGGAAACTCTCCCAACTTGACGCGCCGCCCGCCGAACATTTCTCGGAGAAACAAGATCATCTCGCGCAGCATGCCGACCCGGCGCTCTTTGCGAATCATGTCGGACGACGAGGAGCCGGCGCCGATGCCGGCGGTGACGCCCCGCTCGCCGGCCAGATGGGCGAGGGCGCTGAAGCTGGAGGCCAAATCCACCGGTGTGCGGCACACCGGGTTGGTCACCGAGGTGCCAACATTAGCGCCCGTTTCAGCGAGGATCGCCGCCAAGGTCACGAACGGATTCTCATGGGTCAGATGATCGGGCACCCAAAGCCGCTCGAACGGATGTTGGGACATCGCCCGCTTGGCATAAGCCGCGGTTTGCGGGGCGGCGGGCAGGGGATAGAACTGCATGCCAAAACGCATTTTTTTGATCGCCTTTCTTGTATTGATCTCGAACGTCCGGGCGCCACTGGGTGAAATTTGGCGATTCCTGTCGTCCCGTGCGAGCTGCGCCGGTCGCCAATGAGTTATCATAGCCCGAGCAAAGAGCGAAGCACCGCCCGGTTTTTGCGTCCATTGTTGACATGGTTGGGGGCGCTGGCATAAGACTCGAATGAAGAAAGGATGGATGCATGCGCGAAACGACGCCCAGACGCGTACAAGGCATGGCCGATCCGGTATTGGCGTCCATGGTTCATGCCATGGGGCTGGAGGCCGCGCGGCACTACACGGCGGCGACGCTCAAGATTCAGGCGTACCGCGATAGCTGGGTAAAACCAGCGCCGCTCCCGGAAAACTCAGACTGCCGCTACGAAATCGTCGAAGCGGTTGGCGGTTCTCCATCGATCGATTTCTCTCGAACTTAAGCTCTGAAAACCTTAGGAGGCGAAACATTATGGACATCGTAAGAATTAATCCCAGGGAATGGAATTGCAGCGCGGCCGTGTTCGGTGATTTGGTTTTTCTTTCCGGCATCGTCGCCGACGACAAGTCGCTGCCGATGAAAGGGCAGACCGAGCAGGTGCTGCGCAAAATCGACGCCGTGCTCGCCAAGGCGGGCACGAACAAATCGCGCATCCTGAGCGCGACGGTCTACATGGCCGACGCCGGCCTCAAGGATGAGATGAATGAAGCCTGGATGGCTTGGGTGGACCGGGCGAACCTGCCGACGCGCACCGCTGTGGGCGCCGCACTGACGCCGGGGACGATGGTGGAAATCACCGTCTGCGCGGCAAAATAGACAGCCGTGCGGGATCAGGCGCACTGAATCGCCGTGAGTGCGTTGTATAGGTGACAAATTTGACAAAAAGGCCTCAGACGTTCCAAAGCCATCGGGTGACTGGGGCTAATCCTCCCTTTTTCTCTTTTCAAAATCACGCCAGCACAGTAAAATTTCGCATAAGTTAATGGCATCGCAAGTCGGGCGTTGAAAAAGCCGGCTTGGGAAAGGCTCTTCCGACGCGGTTAAACAGGCGGATTTTTCCAGCAGAAAGAAACTAAAACATGCCAATACCAAGATTAAAATCGGCTCTCAAAAACCTGTCGGAGTTCAACAACTATGCGCGCTCACTGCGTGCTATCGGATATGATTTGACCAAATTTTATCCCGAGGATTTAGAAATCCAAGTCCTAGCCGCCGGGTTCCTGGCGAGTGGCGTCGGACTGACACAATCATCTCAGGAGAGTGTAAAACACGGTAGCTTTATTATAAAGGGCTGGAATCGTTTGACAGGCAAGGAGGCTAAGTCAAGCTTAACTGTCGTTTCCCGAAGTGGGGAGCGCTTCACTCGCAAATATACCCTCGATGACATTAATCGCTTGGACGAAATTGGACTACCGGCGAGGACGAACAACGAAGGGAAACCGGACATTTACAGTTTAGGCGAGCGCTTGAGAACCGTGGGCAGAATCGTGGATGACTGCAACGGCACACTCGTCCGGGCCGTGAAAGATCGCAATTCGATAAAATTCGAATACCGGGATCAAGACGGCCATGGCCAGAGGGAGGAATTTACGAACCTGGCCCTGTATAAATTTCAACAGCGATTCTACGCCGAAAGAGGCATCTACACTTTTATCGATCCGTGGGATAAGAATACTTAGCGGGCCCGCCCATCGCCTCGCGATCCTTTCACAATCTTGATTTCGTTTTCGCTCTAATTGTCGTGTTTGGGGTCTAGCTAGTGTCCGACCGAAAACCCCATTTTTTTGGAAAACCGGCCGCCTAACTTTTGAGTGCAACATGCGGGTTTCGTGTTTTGATGTGCGAAAGGCAAAGTTTTTCAGTTGTTGCGAATGGGAACGTGAATTTCGTCAGTTTC
>JAUYJC010000267.1 GCA_030688735.1 Deltaproteobacteria bacterium | reverse complement strand
GCCAATCGACCCGGGACAGTCTTTTCCCCTCAGCTCGCTCGACCCAATAATGAACGGTGGAAACGCTCATGCGAAAGCGTCGAGCAACCCTCCGCAACGATTCTCCCTGACGCACCGCGCTCACCATCGCTTTACGTCTTTCCAGCTTAGAACTTTTTTAACCATGGTCGGTTTTCCTTCTTTCATGTTTCTATCGACCATAGCAGATCTGTTCGACATCATATGGCACTCAGGTGTTCGACATCAGGTGGCAGCTGCCGTGTTACACCTGAGACGCCCGATACGTCAGCCCGGATTCACGACTAAAAAGATTAGTGTGCGAACTCCAAATCTATAATTCAAAATTGAGAAAGCCATCGAAGCTGTTCACCTATTCGAAGGTTCTCCATTGGGACTTCAACTCTAGCGAATGTACTCTGTAAATAGTCCATCAGAAATTCGCGGTACCGCATTCCTACAAGGAGAACAACGGTCTCCGCCTGAGGAAGCATTGATTGCATCTGGCTTATGACTCGTTGAGCCCAAGCGCGGCGATCAGCGACGGGCAACGTTTTGAGTGTCTTATCATAGGGACCAATGTTTGCTTCAGGGCTCACGAGCCCATACTCCGCCGAAAGAATGAACCAAGGCGATTGTTGGGACTCGACATAAGCTCGCGCCTTTTGAAACCAATCGGAATCGTAAATGTCTTTGGCGGGAAGAAGTTTATTTTTCTTTTTTGAAACGCAAGAGACAAGATAAACGGTGCTATTGGATTTAGCGGTCGGACATTCACGTAGCATCGTCTTAGACTAATCGTTTCGATGCGAAAAACCGGCGGCTAAGCTATCGAACGACGCCTATTTTGCAGACTTATGGCGGGGAATCAAGATCTTGCACCGGTCCGACGCGAGGGCTGTGTCCGGTCCTTACCCAACAGATCACTCGCTTAGCTCCGAGGCAGCTCGATCCCTTTTAGGCGTCGGAATAATGTTACTGCGAACAAATCTGTCATGCCCGATACAAAGTCTGTCGCATTGAGAAGCTTTTCATAATTATTGGTTCCGGTCCTTAATTCCGGAGGCAGAAGAGCCAGCATTTTTCGCTCCGCAGGCGATCGGTTTGATTCGTCCACTAGAAGGGCAGGAACAACGCACTTCAGCAAACCACCTAGAACTTCGAAACCGGCAGTCTCGATTTGGACAACAGTTGGGGCGCCATAGACGTCTGCGATCGAAATTCTTTCAATCTCATCCAATGGCGCACGAAATGGGACGACCGACATCAAGGGTTGTTCAAAGTTCCCGTCTAATATTTGCGCGACGTTCTCTTTAAATCCTTCGGCAACTGCAAGAATTAAGGCATTAATAACCCTCGCGCGAAGATATTCAATTTTTTGTCGTTCATCGTTTATCTTCTGATACGAGCTTTGCTGACCGTTAGCCCCCCTAAAAGCGATTTCCTTGAATAGCTTTTCGATGTTCGAAAAAGGCACATGCCCGCGTCGATAGCCATCTTCAAAGTCTACTATGAGATAACAAATGTCGTCTGCTGCTTCAGTGAGAAAGGCAAGTGGATGCCGACACCATGCCCGGTTCGTTTTTGTCTTTAGCGCAAGGGCTCGGGCGACTTTCTCAAAGTGTCCACTCTCCGACTGGAAAAAGCCGAATTTTTTCTCTGAAACCTTTTTGAGGTCCATACCACGCAGAGCCGACTCGCGCGGATACTTAGAAAATGCCCCCAGAACAGCATACGTTAGTTGGAGTCCCCCTACATTTTGCCTTTGCTGTAAACGGGTGAGGATTCGGAATCCTTGAGCATTGCCTTCAAACTCTAAGAAATCCGCTCTCTCACTTGGCGTAAGGCCGGCGAGCAAATCCTTTTCCGCTGTCTTGAACCAAAGCCTAATTGCATCTTCACCCGAATGTCCGAATGGCGGATTGCCTATATCGTGAGCTATACATGCAGCAGCGACGATATTTCCGAAATCTTGCGGTGTAAATCCGTTGAGCTTTCCTTCCTTAATAGCGAAATCCCCTACTAACGTCCCAAGTGAACGCCCAACGCAAGACGCCTCCAGGCTGTGCGTAAGTCGGGTCCTTACATAGTCACTTTCGGCCAACGGAAAAACCTGTGTTTTATCCTGCAAGCGGCGAAAGGCGCTGGAAAAGACGATTCGATCATAGTCTCGCTGATACGGAGACCTGGCATCGCTGTTTGTCGGTCGAGTTCGGCCAAGCCGTTCTTTGGAGAGAAGGTCCTTCCAGTCCATAATTTCTTTTAGTTCGGTTTATAGCCGATAGTGTCGTCGGTATCCTCTATCTTGATCGTAACTTTGATTCGTCCTTTTTGGGCCACCGACCATAATTCTTTAATGTGTTGAGCTGTCTTCCGGTCGTGCAATGCTGATACCGGAATGTTCAATTGAGGGTCAGATCCCCCAGTAATAATAACGCGGTCCGACGAGGAATCGCCTGGACCTTTTCCTGTCGCAGACCATACGGCACGCACATAATTAAAGGTCCCTTTGACAAAGCCTGGCCAGTCTTTTACTGGACCGGCTATTGCACTACTGAAGTAAACGGCGGGTAACACATAATTTACCCATACTTCGAGAGGTGATGAAGAAGATGCCCCGGTTATTACTAGTCGAAAAGCAGGTGATTTATCAACATGCTGATCGTGGAGAGTCTCCTGCCATGCAGCTCGTAACATCCGTTGATAAATAGCGAGGATGTTGCTCAGTTCGGCGGCCGTGAGAAATTCAAATTCGAGTTCTAGCCGAATAGATACGTTTATTGGTTGATACCCACGTCCACGCACTAATCAATCTTCCTTTCCTGCCCAACGGTAGCGCTCATCAGAGGTTAAATGAAAGCGTTCGCGGGGGACGTTGAGTTTACCGCGAATGGATTTCACCTTCGCCGGGATTTTTCGTTTCTTCTCCAATTGATTCCACGGGACGGCGGGCGGGATGCCTTCCGGTACGGTCTCGTCGTCTGATTACCCTTCACCGAATCTAAAAAAGCCAGCCTGTCCCGTTTTGATGCGCAATTTGTTTTCGACAGGCAAAAGACAGAGTGCCTCCGTTCTATCTCCTGGGGCGCTTGTCACACCCTTGCCTTCAGTTTCACATCCAGTCTTTCATAATCTCCCAAGTGCGCTCGCATCAGGCTCTTCCAAAGCTTGCCGTGGTGCGGGACTAAGAAGTGAAGCAGTTCGTGGACGATTACGTATTCGCCAACGTCGCGGTCCAGACTCAACAGCTCAGCGTTGAAGTTTAGGTGCCCGTTCGTTGAGCACGATGCCCACTTGTTTTTCATTGGCCGTAGAGCAAGCCGCCTGACCTTAATGTCAAGCTCATCCGCCCAGTGTTTCACGCGGCGTTTAAAATCGTCTGGGTTTTTCCAGCGAGCCATGGTTCAAATCTTGTCGGCTTTGCTTAACAGTGTAAAAAGGTCATCGACGATACGAGTGACTTTGTCGAGATCGTCTTCTTGCGCACAGATCGCAAACGTCACCTTCTTCCGAAGTTCCCTGAGTTCTTTCTCGCTCTGCTTCCAACCGGCATGTTCGATAAAAGCGCTCTTGATCTTCTTGCTGATCTCTTCCGCGTTGCTCGACCCCGCGTCCAGCATCGTTCGGTAGACAAAATAGGTAAGACCGTCAAAACCTTTTTGTGCCTGTTCTTTTTTTCGCCGTTCGTTGTTTTCGACGAGCTTGAAAAGCTCTTCTAAAACCTCGGCCGTGGCTGCTTGGCGATCCTCGAACTTTTCCTGGACCGCCTTGGCGCGCTCCGCCATCGCTATCAGGAATGGGTCGTCGCTCTCTTCTTCCGCCGTCTTTTGGATGCTCTTGATCAGATTGATGACCTTGGTTGTCGTCCCGCCTTCTTTCTTCTTGATAAGTTCGAGGGTGTCCTTGTTGATCTCGAATAAGTCGTGTACCTTCTCGACGCCGCTCGTACCCACGTGCTCCTGTACCAGCGAATTGGTTTTTCGCTGGAACGCCCTGTCGACGTAGACCGTCGTAGCGTAGGCAGCCCTGACCACGTCATAGATTCCTGAGAGAGTCGCGTAGGCATCCATGTACGGTCGCAGGAACGCATCGGGCGAAATGATCTCGTAGAGCATTTCGAGTTCTTTGTATTCCTTGAAAAGCTCTTTGCGCAGTCCTTTGTCGCGAAAATGTTCGATGAGTTTGTCGACATCCTTGTCGTTAAAGTTCTGCTCGATGAGTTTTACGAACTCCCGTCCTTTGCCTTCGATCTTTGTCTGGAAAAGCTGTTTAAGGAGATCAAGATTTTTGACAATCGCATTGACCTCATCGCTGTCGAAAGCCAGCGCCTTCTCCAGTTTGTCGAAGATGCCGACAAAATCGACGACAAAACCATGCGGTTTGACGAGTTCCTGCTTTTCGTTCTCGTAGGGGCGGTTAACCCGCGCGATGGCCTGTAACAGCGTGTGGTCGCGCATGGGCTTATCCAGGTACATAGCGTAAAGGATCGGCGCGTCGAAACCGGTCAGCAGCTTCTCCGTGACAATGAGGATCTTGGGGTCCTCGCCAAACCGGATAAAACTTTTCCGGATGCCTCGCTCTTTCTTCTCATCCAGGTGAAACTTCTTCAATTTGGCGGAGTCGTTATTGTTGCCGGTATAAACGACTTCGGAGTATTCCGCCGGCAGAAACTGGTCGAGCAGCTCTTTGTAATCAGCGCACGCCTCCCGATCCACCGCGACCAGAAAAGCTTTGTAACCCAACGGCTCGACGTTGCTCTTGTAATGGTCCGCGACAAACCGCGCCACCTCCCACGCCCGCGTCTTGCCTTTGAGAAAATTTTTGAGCGTTACCGCCCGTTCGAGAATCTTGTTCAGCTCTTCGATATCGGCGATGCCTTCGGTCTCGGCGAGAGAAAAGAACTCCTTTTCCATGATCTCGTGCGGCACCAAGAACGCATTCGGCGCCAGGCTGTAGAAAAGCGGCAAGGTCGTGCCGTCCTCGATGCTCTCGGCGATCGAGTACTTGTGGAGATAGCCTTTATCATCCTCGCAGCCGAACGTTTTGAAGGTTCCCCGCCCGTAAACGGTCTTATCGATGGGCGTGCCGGTCAGGCCGATGTAGGTGGCGTTAGGCAACCCGGCCATCAGAAAATTGCCGAGATCGCTGCCCGTCGTTCGGTGCGCCTCGTCCACCAACACATAGATATTCTTTCGTTCGTTGATCTTTGCCGGCATGCCCTGAAACTTTTGGATAGTGGTCACAACGATTCCGCGATAGTCGCTTTTGAGCAGTTGATTTAGCCGGGCGATGCTGTGCGCGTGTTCCACGTTGTTGAGGCCTAGCGAAACCAGGTTCTTGAGCATCTGATCTTCCAGCTCGTTACGGTCGATCATGATCAAGATCGTCGGCTTCTCCGCCTCGGGAGCCTTGAAGAGCAGCTCGGCCGCCTTGATCATCGTGTAGGTCTTACCGCTTCCCTGGGTGTGCCAGATCAACCCGCGGGTCAGTTTCGGGTCGAGAGCCCGCTGCACGACTTTCTCCACTCCCACCGTCTGATGCTGGCGCAAGATGTACTTGCGCAACTCCTCTTCTTGCTCGGCGAAGACGATGTAATCCTTCAGCAGCTTCAGCACATGCGGGATCGCACAGAAGCTTTTGACTTTGGCTTCGAGGTTGCCGACTTGCTCATGCTTCCAGTTGAAAATGTTACGCCGCAGCGTATTCCACGTCACGCCGTAAGCGAACCCGATGGCCTCGGTGGTGGTGAAGAGCATCTCCGGCACCATGACCTCCGGCGTCTCGACGTGGTAACGGCGAATCTGGTCCACGCCGAGAGCGATCGCCTCGTCCTTGCCGGCATTCTTACACTCGATGACCAGCACCGGAATGCCGTTGATGAGAAAAACCACGTCCTCGCGCGTGCCGTAATGGCCGTTGTGGAAATAAAACTCTTCGGTCACCTCATAGACGTTGCCGTACTTTTCCGGCTGGCGCCCGCCATCGCCGTAATCAATCAGCGTCAGGTCTAGTTCCCTATTGTCTTCGGCGCAGAAGAATTTGCCCTGGTTGCGCAGGTAAGTGAGAAACTCACGGTTCCCGGCAATGTCTGCATTGAGCCGGCGGAACTCGCCGATCAGGGCGCCTTCGGCCTCTTTGTATTTTGGATTGAACGCGACTACCTGGGCGTGCAGCAGATCGCCGAAGTAGAGAGACGCCAGTCGAGCACGGTCTTCAGGCGTAGTCCCGTCGGGATCGAAGCCACGCCGCCGCTCGGCATCCTCCCGCGGCACGTACGTCCACCCGATTTCCTGCGCGTATGCAAGGATGCGGGCCTGGACGGTTTTGTGTTCGCCTGGTGCCGTCATCGGCTCACTCTTTTCTCTTGGGGCGTGGCTTGGGCAGTTTCTTCACCGCTTCGTCGAAGTCCTTTTCCACTTGCGAGGGCTGGGCAAGCTCACGAACCCGAAACTATTCAAATTCAGGTTCCGCCTTCCGCAACGCCTGCTCGTGCGAAATCTTGCCTGCGTGCGTGAGAATCTCCCGACCGCTCAAGCGCAGGAAATCTTCCAACTTGGCGATCCAGTCCCGCATATACATGGGTCGGCGATTCAGCGCCCGGAGATCGGCAAATTCCAGCCTTCCAGTTCCTCCGCCCTCAGGTAATTCTTTGCGATGGCCGCTTCCTCCTTCGTCGGTTTTCCGCCCAGCCATGTTGTCATCCCCAGGTTTTGCTTCCCGGCGTCCACACGCCCATGAACCACTTCAGCGGCCGTCTGCCCGTGCGCCGCCCAGTGCATCTTGTTCTGCACCGTGGCGAAGAAAACCTGCGACGCCTCTTCCCCCGGGTCGTAGTCAATGCTCGTCGCGTAAATCTCCAGCACCTTGCGCCAGAAAACTTTTTCCGACGACCGAATGTCGCGGATGCGAGCCAGCAGCTCCTCGAAGTAATTCCCGCCCCCTGCTCGCTTGAGCCGCTGGTCATCCAGCGAAAAGCCTTTGACGATGTATTCCCGCAGCCGCTGCGTGGCCCAGATGCGGAACTGCGTGCCGCGGTGTGACTTCACGCGGTAGCCCACGGAGATGATTACGTCGAGGTTGTAGAAGCTTGTTTTGTAGTTTTTGCCATCGGCGGCAGTTGTTAAGAATTCCTTAACCACTGCCCCCCGCTGCAACTCGCCTTCCGCGAAGACATTCCGAATGTGCATACTCACGTTCGGAATGGAGGTTTGAAACAGCTCGGCCATCTGATTCTGCGACAGCCAGACCGTCTCGTTCTCCAGGCGGACCTCCAACCGAGTCTGGCCGTCGCTGGTTCGGTAGAGGAGAAACTGGGAATGGGTTTCGTTGCTCATCGTGCATCCTTTGCGGTGAACGATGTCAATTCCGGCAGGTCGAGGTCATGCACCCGAATCTGCGCCGTCATCAACTGGTGTTCCATCATCTCCCTCGCCCCATTCCTATCCCACCAATCACCATGCAGCCGTAACCCGGTGGATCAGGTCAGTGACGACTTTGGGTACGGCACCAGTAAACGGCTCTGTACCGTAGGTCTTGGCTGACCCGAGCAGAGCTGCGAAATGCAACTCTCCGTCCGAGCTAATGCTCACGGACAGGGTTCTCTGTGGTGTCCGATACCATTCGACCGTAAGGTGACCGTCTGGCTCAGCACCGACCGACGGAGCAGCCATGCCGCTTGGCAAACTTTGCAAAAATTGCCGCGCCAAGCGGTAGGTCTCTTCGCTCACAGGTTGAGCGCCGTAACCGTCCCAATTGGGATCACGACACTCCTCGAAAACTTGGGAAAGTTCCTCGAACACAGCTCCGACCCTGTCAAAACTCATATGAGTTCTTAAACTGACTCAAGGCCAATATCCTGAATCTATTGTGGCTCCGGTCGGGGTCGGATATGTCCACGTCTTGGACATATCCCAAAAACATGTCCAAAGATTCGACTTTTTTGGACATGTCATTTTCCCCGCCCACGCAGCAGGAGTCTTGTGTTCCGTGGGGCGATTCATTGACATATATTGTCAATCCCACTCCGATTCCTCCTGGTCCTCGGGAACGCCAACACCCTCCCACTTGGCGCACACTGCCTCAATATTCGGAAGCGATGCTTCCAACGTCCAGCTTTTGAAGAACTTTGGGTTCTTACTTTTCGGTACAGGATCACATTCGCGCATTTCCACCAGTGCTGGCGCTTGCACGCACTCACCCAGGACAAGCGCGCTACGTGGAGCGAGCGCTGGCAGTTGCTCGAGAAGCTGGCCGTAGATACCAGGAACGATTTCACGGAAGTAACGCAGGTCCTCGGGGTTCTGAAGTCGATGAACGACGAAACTGTTGCACTGCGACAACACCGTCTTTGACAACTCGCTTGGCCGCTGCGATGCAACCACAAGACCGAGACCAAACTTGCGCCCCTCTCGCGCTATCCTTTCAAAAACCTGCTTGGATATAGAATCATCTTCACTCCTACGATTCTCTCGAATATAGTTCTGGGCCTCCTCAAGAACGAGGACCACAGGAAACTCGCCGCGACCCACACCACTGATGATCGGATCACTCAATCGCTGAAGAAACTCATGAATCAGGCGGCCGAGCAACGCAGTAACGTTCTCGAGAACTTCCGACGCAAGTAGGCTTAGGTCGACAATAACAACATTCGAGGCTTCGGCGCCTGCACGTTGACGGTCATAGAAGGGCAAGACTCCTTGCGTCAGACCCTCGTTATCCGTCAAATCCCCATCCACAGTCGATTCCAGTCCAAGAATATCACGCAGGAATGTAGCTAAGCCGTGTCGGACGGTCGGCCACTCCTCCGCGCGCGGCCCAAAGAGAAACTCGAAACGAGAATCCTCTAGCAGCCGATATATCCGCATCAGCATGGTGGCCGAATTGTCGCGTGCACGAGCGGAGTTCGACTCATTCCTCGATATTGCTGCTTCCAAGTGCTCGTAACGAAACGATTGCTTGCTGAAGTATGAGGGCGAATCGGCGGACGAAACCTCTACTCCCACTTCACCATTTGGTAGACGTGCCAATTTCCCCAATATCTCCCTCACGGGATGCTCGATACGCTTACGTTTGTCAGCATCGATTGGGGCATATGACTCAAACCTTTCGCCTTCACTTTTGATCTCCTCTCGAGCGATGTTGCTCACGTCTGAAAAGATCTCCTTAATCGCTTCACAGGTTACCTCTGGGTAATGGCAGACCAACTCCCCCATGGTAGTCTGAGTGTCTTCATTCTCCAGAAATCTCAAGTCGCCGTCGCAAATCTGGCGCAGTTGTTTCGCGTCACCTTTATCGCCGCTGCTTGCCAGAGCAAGAATCTTGTTGAGCTCAGATAGAAGCACTTCGCGAAGTTGGAGCCATGCCGTTAGTTTGTTAGCGGCCGCCCGTGAAGAAGACAAAGCATTCAAGAGAACCGGTCGTTGAACTCCTGGTGCCGCTCGGAATAACCGAACGAAGTCCTCCGAATCCATGAACCAATACGGAATCGTTAGTCGTCCCTTCTCGGACGGGTCGGTTGGGATATATAAGGATCGGCGACCCGGAATAGCGTTGGTGCAGGTGCCGGTTTCTTCCTGCCTTTGAAACGCGGCGCGATATTCCCCATTGGTATCGAGGATTACGATTCGCGTGCGTTTAACTTCGGTGCGCGAAATGACGGATTGAAGGATGGTCGCGATCGAGCATGACTTCCCCGAACCGGTGCTGCCGATAATGGCGGCATGCTTGCCGAAGAATGCATCCGGGTCGATATACATGTTGTAATCCGGAAAGACTGCCGATTTCCCAATCGGGATACAGTAGCCGGGATTGTCCGGATCGATCTCTGCCCCTTGGCGGCCCCTGCCAAAGATGGCGTCTAGGTCTTCCTTCGTCGTCAGGAACACCGTGGAGTCGAGCACCGGAAAGAGGCTGATGCCCTGCCGGAAGTGGTCCTCGTCGATAGAGCCGATCATCGTCGCCTTCATGAGCCGGCGCGTCGACGGCAGAGATACCATCGTCTTGTCGGCCTGGAGTTCGCTCTCCTCAGTCATCACGACTCGTGTTACCATGGCGACGATACGCCGCGCCCCCACAGGAATAATGATGTACGAATTAATACGCCCGACTTCTATGGTGCCTTCATAGGTTGAGCGTGTCAGAGCCTTCAGGTCGCGGTTCAGCTCAACCGTCACCTGAGCGGTATCCACCGCCACCACCCGTCCGATTTCGTGTTCAGTCGTCATCGGGATTCTCCGAACCGGGCTCGCCGTGCTGTGTCGCGGGAGCCAGGGCCTTGTAGGTCTTCATGACCTTGACGGTGATCTCCTCTTCACGCAAGTCCGGCAGCAGCCTTTCAACAAATTGTTCGAATGTACCCAGTTGCCATCCACTCACCAGCCAGATCCGTTCATCACCAAGCTGCTTTAGTTGGTTCACGAAATCGCTCGCCGGTGCTGGGTCGATGACAACTAGAGTGAAGCTCGGGATGGCGAGTGCCTGACGGATCAGAGAGTTCACGTGCTCGTCGCCGAAGCCGTAGCCGATCGTGAAGAGCACCGATTGTGGCTGTGCGACCGCAGCCCCAAAGCGGCGGAACAACTCCGAATATGGCAGGCCGAGCGCTTGCCCATACTTGAGCGGAGTCGGGAATATCAGAACATCGTCCTCAGACGTCTCCTGGTAAAAGGTTGCGTAGAGTCCGTAAGGGTTTTCCCAATCCGCGACGCAACGATGCCATGTGATTGAACCGTGCAGTTTGTAGAGATGGAGTGCACGGTCAAAGCGATGAACGCGGCCCTCTGTCGTCTGGGCCGGAAAGTAGAAATCCAGATCGTAGGATTCCGGACGGAATATCCGGCGGAGGGTCCCGACGAAACCATCTACCAGGACAGCCCCCTCCGCGTCCGCAGCTTTTTCGATAAGCGTGTCGTAGTTGAGCGTGAAGAGATTAGCACGCCGCAAATTGAGTGGCCGGGTGAGTATCTTCTTGATGAATCGACGGTCGTCCTTTAGGGAATCGTCCTTGCCATTGGCTGGCAGATCGACCAATGAGGTCAAGCTGCGGTTGATTTCCTTGATCATCCCATCGAGATCTGCTTTGGACATGGTCAGGGTCTGACTTTCAGCAATATTGAACGTCGTGCTTACTCCGAACTTCTCCATACCTGCCCGCCACATGTGCAGGTGACTGAGATAGTCTTCAAGGTTGATGGGGATCTTGGGAACTTGGCACAGGTTTCCAGCCAAAGCCTCCCTGCGCTCTGCGTGGTTAAAAGCCTGACCAGACAGCGCGGAAACCGTCTCATAGAACAGCAACAACCAATCTGGGTCTTGGCCGTTGCCGGCCTCCTGAGCCTTTTCGTGAAGCGCTTTCTCAAGTTCTGGCGGGATCGATGCAAGGCCGACACCACCTGCCTTCATGGAAGCACCCGCGCCAATCAAGAATGAAACGTTGTCGATCTTGAGCAGCGTGCCGACACGAACACGAGTCTCTTTCAGTCGCTCGTTGAGGACAGCCTCAGCTTTCTTTTTTAGCTCGGCGTCAGCAGACGAAAGATCAGCAATGAGTTGGTCGCCGAAAACTTCGGCACCGCCAATTTTCAGGTAGTAGTTGTCACTCATTGTGCGATCTCCAGTCCCGGCAGGTCGAGGTTGTAGACCCGAATCTGCGCTGTCATCAACTGGTGTAGCAGAGTGCGGAAGAGGTCCTCGAGAAGGCCCCTCTTCACCTGCAACGCGTCAAGCTTCTTCCCAACGGCATCCAGCGCGGTGACAATATCTCGACGTTCCTCTTCGCCGGGTAGATATGTGGGGAGTTCGTTGATCGCACTCTTGTTGAATTTCGCGTTTACCGAAAACGTTTGCTTCTTAAGGAAGAATCCGGACTCCCGCAAGAAATTTAGGTAATAGAAAAGATATCGCCCGGTGACTTCGTCGCTAGGGCGAATCCGGAGAATAAAAGACGAATGAACAAATTCACCGGCTAAGTCGAAATAAGCGGTCTTTCCAACATGTTCCTTGCTACCGCTACGCCAGTTGAAAAGCAGGTCCCCCTTCTGCAACACAGTCTCGTGATGACGCTTCGTCTGCAGCTCGAAATAATTGATTTTCTCGAGGATGATCTTGCCATCGAGCGTGATGTTTTTGTTCGTCAGAATCATCGTCCCCACCGGCTTTAGGTTGCTAGCGACCGCTGCTTGGATGCCATATACGACCTCACCTGCCTTTTCCAACGGACGTTGCTCCCAACTCTCCGGCACGGGACCGACTTCGGTTTGTTTTTGAGGTTCGCCGTGAAGGCCTTCGGTGAAGAGCTTGTGCAGGAGCGCCTTCTTCAGTTCCGTGGTCAACGCGATCAGCCGCTCCTGCTGCTCGATCGCCCGCTGCACCAGCCCCAACACCGCCGCAATCTTCCGCTGCTCGGCGAGGGACGGGATTGCCAGAGGCAACTCGCGTAGCTTCGACTGGGAGAGGTTGGGAATGGTGGTTACGTTTCCACGCCCAAAGTAGAGATTGCCGAACTCAAACGCATACCAAAGCCAGAAAAGAACGAACTGGGCATCGGCAGCTTCTGAAGCCCGTATTCGCGCCCGGTGAAGATGGTTTTGATAGTAGCAGCGGGAGATGACGCCCCGCCAAATTGCGGTTCGCCCAATGTCACCACCTTCGCAGATGAGCAAATCGTCAGGCTTCAGGGCGAGGCGCGATTCGTCAGCTTCGCTGAAGTGCATTTCATCGAGGTCGGACAAATCTAAGCGATTCCAGAAAACATTCTTGGTGCGCAGAAATGGCCGCTGGTTATCGCCGATGCGGTTTTTCTTCGAGACCTGTCTTCCTTGTTGAACGTCGAAAAGAGAGTCGAAGCGACCAACCCGCCAGTCCGCAGGCAAGCGTCCCAACTCGGTTTGTGCGACATCTCCAACAGAGGGCAGGTTTTCCAACCCGCCATTTGGCGGACAGGAATGTCCGCCCTCCTGTTCTCCGCGCCTCAGCGTCTCCGCGTGAACGTCTGTTTCTCTCAGTTGGCTCATGGGGTGTCTTCGCCTCCCTTGTTTCTTTCGGCCTCGTGCTCGGCGAGCCAAGCCCGGCCCTTGGCGGTGAGGCGGTATTTTTGCAGGCGGCTGTTGGGTTTGTCGGGGAGGGTGCGTTCGATGAAAACATGCTTCATCAGTTTCTCGATGGAGAGTTTGAAGTTGCCGCTTCGTTGAGTATGACCGAGAGCCTGCAGGATGTCTTTTCTCCCGCGTTCTCCCGTCCTCAAGGCAGCGAGAATGGCTCGATCGGTCTCGAACAAAGTGACTGGGGCCTCGACTGGGGCCTCGACTGGGGCCTCGAATTGTCCGGTCATTCTAGCCGACTCTGGCTGTGACTCTGGCTGTGTCTTTCCACCAATCGCCTCGAATGCCCGCCCCGGCTTGCGGCGGAGGGTGATGACGAAGCCGTCCGTCAGGCTGAACTCCGGCTCGGCCAGACCTACGTTCCGGCAGCGCTCGATCATGTCACCCGTCCCGGTGCCCATTCGTTCGATGTATTTCGTCAGGTAAAGCGGCTCGGCAAGAAGCGGGTTCCCCGGCACCGAGCCGTGAGGATGGCGAAGTTTCTCCAGGATCAATGTAATCGGCATTGGCGCGGCGGTCGCTCGCGGGGATGTCCTCAAACAGGAAAACGTCGAAAAAGCGGCTTAGCAGGGCATCGCCAAGGATGTAGGCCTTGAGCGCCTGACGCTCATCGGCGAACTCCTTTTGGACGCTGCTGATGAAAATCCGCTGTTTCATCCCTCTCTGCGTCTCCGCGCCTCCGCGTGAACCTCCGTCCTCATTTCATGATCCTTGCGAGAACGGCCTTAAGCGCTCTATCCGTCTCCATTGCTTCCGCCTCCAACTCCCCCAACTCCTCCACAATCTCCGCGATGGGCCGGTATGCCTCGCCCGCACCGGTGTGGATGTAACGGCTCGGCGAGATGTTGTAGTCATTCTTCGCGATCTCCTCGCGGCTAACGATGCGCGAATACTTCTCCACTTCCTTCCAAGTAGAAAATGTTTCAGCGATTCGAGTGATAGCGTCGTCGGGGATATAATTCTTTGGATCGCCTTTGATAAACTCACGGCTGGCATTGAGGAGAAACACCTTGCCCCGTCGTTCCTTCTGCTTAGCCTTGTTAAGCGCGATAACGATGCCTGGCGCTGAGGTATTATAAAAGAGATTTTCCGGCAGATAGATGACGCCCTCGATCAAGTCCTCCTCGACGAACCACTTACGAACATCCTTTTCTTTGTTTGTGTTCGCGTTACCTGACCCGCGCGACGCGGCGCCGGTGTCGAGGACGATGGCGGCGCGGCCCTTATCATTCATGCTGGCTAGGATGTGTTGCACCCAACCCCAGTCGGCCTTGCCGCCGGGGTAGCCTGCGTCCTTGGGGAAGCGGTCGAGTTCGTCGGCGTCGTAGTCCTTTTCCTTGAACTCATTCTGATTCCACATGGGATTGGCCACGACGCGGTCGAAGGTCTGTAAGCGGTTGCCCTGGCGAAACTTGGGTTTGCGGAAGGTGTCGCCGATCTGGATCTCGCCCTCCATATCGTGGATGATCATGTTCATGTTCGCCATGGCCCAGGTGCCGGGCTCATTCTCCTGGCCATAGAGTTTGGCCGGCGCGAAGGTCTTGCGCGAGCGCAGGTTCATCTTTTCCTGCAACACCAGCTCACACTTGATGAGCAGTCCGGCTGAGCCGCAGCAAGGATCGTAGATATCCATCCCGGGTTCAGGGTCCATGATGCGAGCGATGACGAAACCCACTTCAGTCGGAGTGTAAAACTCTCCCGCGCTCTGACCGCTGCCTTCGGCGAACTTGCGAATCAGGTATTCGTAGCTACGCCCGATGATGTCAGGCTCCACATCGGCGAGGCCGAGCGGCTTACGGCTGATCGCCTCGATGAGATTGCTCAAACGGTCGTCATCGAGATCCCGCTGGCCATGCGTGGTGGCATTAAAATCCACCCGGTCGATGATGCCCTTGAGCAGCGGATTAGCGTCGGCGATGGCCCGAAGCAGCGTGGTGAGTTGCTCGCCGATTTTGTCCGAAAGCGTACGGATGACAGACCAAACAGGATCGTCAGGATTCTTCGGTTCCAGCGGCAGGAAGAAGCGAACAAGTTTCTTGTCATGCTTCACCAGTTTGAACGCCTTGGCCCGCGACCCAACTTCCTTGGCGATCCGGTTCACCTCGTCATCGAAAACGTCGCAGAGCCGCTTGGCGAAGATCAGTGGAAGAATGAACTCCTTGTACTTGGGCGCATCCTTCGCTCCGCGGATCGAACATGCCGCGTCCCAAATCCAGGATTCGAGCGATTTATCGTTGGTCCCGTTGGTTGCCATCAGTTATCGCGGATTCTACGCGAATCGGCGGCGGCAGGGCAAGGGAAATTGCCAGGCAACTAAGGGACACCGCGGCCCGAGTCCGGGCAAAAAAGCGCAAAGGTATTCAGTTCCGTACCCCCCTCTACCCAAAGCGCGAAATTGTCGCTAGAATCTTTCCTGGTTCAAGGCTCTTCGTTATGAATCTCTCAAAAGCACGCTTTTTCTTGCTCGGCGTGGCCGTGATCGGCTCGGGGATCGTCCTGGGCACTTTACTCTGGCTCATGCACGCGCCGAGACCGCAGGCCGGGGGGTGGAACACCAGGCCGTTGGAAGGCTTGAGCCGCCAGGGCCAGGTGCCGGAGTTTTCGCTCACGGAGCGAAGC
>JAUYJC010000265.1 GCA_030688735.1 Deltaproteobacteria bacterium | reverse complement strand
GCTGCGTGTAACCGAGGTAATGGTAGCGCTCCAGCAGGCTGTCAAACAGCGGCTCCTCTGCGCTGTGACGCACCTGGTGAAACTGCAGGGGCCGGATCTTTGCCAGATCCGAAAACAGCGCTGTGCTATCGATCAGCACCGCCACCGGCTTACGACGCTCGGCGGCGCGCCGGGCCAAAGGGTTCGGATTGATCTGCCGAATCGGCGGCAGCTCGATGTGTCCCGAGCGGTGAAGCTTGAGCATCAACCCCCGGCAGACCATGTCGCGCAACGTTCCGTTGGGCTGGCGCCACTCCCAGGCTTCACACAGCTTCTTCGACAGCGCCCGCCGGCTTGCCGCCGGATGCTCAGCGATCAGCTTGCGGATGAACGCCACCTCGCCGTCAGTGATGATCCGGCCCCGGTGCTTGAGGATCGCTTCCATGCGCCGCACTGTAACAAAGTCGCCCCCGGAACGCAAGCCCCCTTCGTGCCCCGACTCTTTTCTCTCACACTCCCGCACCAACGCGCCGCCACGGCGCAGCCGCTAGGCCATTTAAGGGATTGCCGCCCGCAACAAGCATCTGTAGCTCGTGGGCTTGGAGAACTTTTGACCCCTCGGTCGCACTCTGGGGCCAAAAACGAAACCGCCCGCACGACAGCCGCTTCTGACATAACCAAAACCCCTGCCCGTCGTAGACCAGGATCTTGATCGACTTCCCACTGCGACTGCGAAAAACAAAGAGCCAACCCGCAAATGGATCGGCCTTGAGCACCTCCTTGCACAGCCGCGCCAGACCATCAATGCCCCGGCGAAAATCCACCGCATCGACGGCCACCACAATGCGCATCTGAGGCGTGATCTGTATCATCTCGCGGCGCTCCAGAATAAACCGCTCAGCGCCACCAGGTCCGGTTCGACTCGACCCTTGAGGTGAATCTTCATCTTCGCGCCTCCTGGATGCTCGAATTCCACAATGCATTCGGGAGAAGAGTTCCCTAGCAGTGTAACCAACTCGATAAACGGTGCTCCACCCTTGGGTTCATACAAGCCGGGGGCGGTGCCAGATTCCAGACGTCTCTTGAGCGAGTAGTAATTAAGCCCAAGCGCCCGGGCGGTCTTGTTCACTCCGTACTCTCGGGCAAGTTCTACCGCCGCCGCCCACAAGGCATCCGGTATAGACGAACAGCGCTTGCGTGTCTTGCGCCAACCCTCCAAGCGCTGGCGAACTTGTTCGAGGGGTCCAAAAATCGCGACTACCTTTGCGGTTTTCATCAGCTGTCCTCCTGACTCTCTGAGTTGCAGCCGATGATATCAAAACAGGTTGGATTCAGTCATTCAGGCTTGCCGGAAAAACACTATCCAACTGCTTACGCACAGAAAACAAATGCGTGCGGCTTTGTTGGAGACGTATGTCACGCCCGTCTTTGCGGAGTTCGAGCAGGTCCATTCCGCGTATCTCGAATCATTTTCCCGCTATAGGGACCTGATACGAAGTACACAGGAGCCGAACTGGATACAGTCGTTGCAGGCGACCCTCGAAAAGGACAACTTGTTCTCGGCCAATTGTCGCGCCAAGGTCGTGCGGTTGGCGGAGGCCGAGGATAATGACACCCTTGGACCGTTCGTCAAAGACATTTGTGAGTACCTGATGGGCGCGAGACTTGTCGACCCTTTGGGCAATAAGATTCATCCCCTCCATGCCCAGCGATGGCGGCAAAGCCTCTTCCGGACACTCAGTGAGATTGCCGAAGAAAACTGGCAACTGGTTATAGACCCGGACGGCGCCAGGCCCCCATTGAGCCCGGAAGAGATTAATGACGAGCTGGAGCACCTGCGCGACAGATATCCGATGGATGCGAGAACCGTCACGCATCAAGACGCTCTGAAACGGGCATGCGCCCTGGGGGCACTCGATGGGATCGTGATGGAAATGCAGTTCCAATACGATCAGGTCTGTCGGGCGTATGTGGAGCTGAGGGGTTCTCTTTCAAAGTGATGACTCGATACCCAATTCTGACAGATAAGCCTAACAGAGGCGTCAACGCGGATTGCCAACTTCGCTGCGCTCCAATCCGTATACCTGGACGTTGGATCCCGACGGGAAGGCGGCCGGGCGTGTTGCCTGTCGCCGACATAATCGTAGGACCTGCTCTTGCATATGAAAGCGTCACCCCCCCGGAATTCGCAGTCTGCGTCAAGGCCGTGTGCGGGATACAGTGGGTCCGCGAAAATCCAATGTACCATTCAGAGATCTGCGATAACGTTCCTTCTGGTCGTGCGTGCGGCGCGAACAGTCAAGTTGGGCTGCAAGAACATGACCTGGACGCATCAAGGCAAAGCCATCCCGTTTGATGAGGTATACCACGGCGTTCCAAAAGGGTGGTACGCAAGCGATATTATCGCTGAGCACGCGCGGCTTGGAGGTAACTACGATATAGGAGGGCCAGAGGCTACCGAGCCTGGCGCTCCGAGTTGGCTGCCGGAAAGAAACGCTGGCTTCAGTATGGAGAAACACTTTATCGAGTCGCCGATGGTGTGCGAGCGAATGATTCGGCGTGTATCGAACTCGCCATTCGTTACATAGAACTACGTTACATCGGTTCGTACTCCGGCTTTGTGCGCTCGTTGCTGAGTCGGCGCCTAGCCCTACCTTCGCAAATCGGGCGTCCTTCGGTGGGCAATTTTCACGATTTTTCATAGGAGATTAATGTTTCTTGCCTCTCGCGAAAAT
>JAUYJC010000253.1 GCA_030688735.1 Deltaproteobacteria bacterium | reverse complement strand
GCGTTCAAGTGGCGCGCTACAATGATCGATGCGTAGTGCGTCGATGAATTAAAACCGGTAATGCCTAATCGTTTGCCTCGAAGTTGTTCCAACTGGGTGATGCCGGGCCGGGTAAAGATGATGAAATCGTATTTATTTTCGACCGCGGCGACGAGCACGATGCTGTGGCCTTGGATAGTCGCTTGAACCACGGTGCCGATGTTGACGATCGGCGGATCGCCGCTGACCAGAGCCTGAGTGGCCACTTGCCCGCCGCGAAAAAGGATCGGCTCCACTTCCAAGCCATACTTATTGAAGATGCCCGTTTCCCTGGCGATCCACACGTTGCTCTGGCGGAAACTGAGAGAAGGGTAGCCGATCTTGATGCGCTTGAGCGTTTGGGCATCGGCGGTGGTGACGTGGACTAGGACCAATAAGACGAATAGGACGAATAGTTTTCTCATCGGGTACCTGCCGGTGGTTCTTATTTTGTCGGATAGCGTTTCGCCATCTCGTTGAAGAAACCTTCCTTCTCTAGCTCCTGCAAAAAGCTCAAGTCGACGAATTGCTCCGGCTTGGCGGTTTTAGCCGCGGGGAACTGCGGCGCGAGGATATCGAGGAGATTCTGGATGCCCTTTAGAGTGGGGTAGGGTTTCTTCGGGATCATCTTGACGTATCCTTGATAGGAGTCTTCGAGGACTTCAGAGTCGTTGGTGCGCATGTATTTCGCGAAGACCTTCTGGGCTTCTTTTTTGTTCGCATAGATAAAATAGATGGCTTCGACGAATCCCCTGAGGGCGTTTTTCACCGTATCGCGATTGGTGTTGATGTAGGCGCGGGAGGTGGCGAATCCGTTGCCCTGCACTTCGACTCCCAGGTCCGCGATTTGGAACAACTCGTTAAAACCGGCTTTCCTCGCCGGCGGCGCCGCCGACGAGGTAACCATGGTGGCGTCGATTCTTCCCGCCAACAGCGCCGCGATCCGTTCGGCATCGGGCCCGCCGGGAATCAGCACGACGTCTTTATTGGGCTCCATGCCGAGATGTTTGAAAAGAATATTGGCCGCGTTATGCGTGGCCGAGCCGAAACTGCTGATGCCGAAAATTTTTCCCTTGAGATCCTCGAGCTTGTTGATGCCCTTGCGCGAAAATACGATTTGATCGTAGTTTGTTTCCACCGCGGCGACGAGCACGAGGTTGTATCCCGACAGATTCGCCTGGACCACCGTGCCGATATTGACGATCGGCGGATCGCCCGCGGCCAGCGCCTGAGTCGCCACTTGCCCGCCGCGGAGATAGATCGGCTCGACCTCCAGACCGTACTTTTTGAACAGCCCTTGCTCCTTGGCCACCCAGACATTGCTTTGGCGAAAGCTAAGCGATGGATAGCCGATTCTAATTCTTTTCAGCTCCTGAGCATGGGATATCCCCAGGAGCGTAAACTGAACGATGAAACTGACGACCAGAACCTTTGAGCGCAACTTCATTGGATCACCTCATGCTGTCCCGCTAATATTTCGCTGCTCGATTATTTCTCCAAGCTGGCAGAACCTACGACCCTTCGACTCAAGCCCCCGGCCGAGGCCGGGGGCTTGAGCTAGTGCGACAGGCTTGCCCATAGGGCTTCACTTTATCTCGGTCTTATCGTATGGGAGCCCCGTGCCGTAGTTGGGCCATCGCTCGATCAGATTGTCCTTGCAGTTCTCCAGCCAATATTCCGCCATATCGATGCCGCGCGGGAACCAAACCCCGGGATGGCCTTTAGCGTAACGGAGAAACTCCCTCAGGATGCCGGTCCGGAATGGCCGGCCGATCAAGAACGGGTGCAACCCCAGACTGATGAATCCGGGGTAGGTTTCGCCCTCCTCGTAAATCCAATCGAAGTTGTCCTTCCAGATCTGGAGCAGCTCGCGCGGCGTTCGGCCGGCGTCCGCCTGGCCGGTTATATGGTCAGTCGTCCAGATAACGTAAGAGGCCAGCACCAGCACCCCGCCGTTAACCCTGAGCACGTAGGGCAAATCCTCGTGCAGAAAGCACATCCAGTACTTGTAACCCAGTTCCGTGAGGATTCCCGGTGTTTCGTCCGTGGGCAATTCTCCCGGCATGATGAAGCCGCGCGGCTTGAAACCCAACACGCGCTGGAAGGTATCCACCGTGCGCTTGATATCGGCGCGCTGCTCCTCCGCCGTCATCATGGTGACGTACTCGTGGCGCCAGTTCTCGGAGCAAAGCTCGTGCCCGGCGGCGACGATTTGCCGCATGAGGTCGGGGAATGCCTCGACGGTATGGCCGTTGACAAAGAAACTGGCTTTGATGCCCTCCTGCCTCAACACCTCCAGCACCCGGTAGACTCCCACACGCTCGCCGTACTGGCGGTCGGTGATTGACGCGGTATCCTTTTTAAACCTGGCGTCCCGTTGGATTCCCCGGCGAAATTCCGCCTGGGTGGAGGTCGGCGTGCCAAGCTCATCGGGCCAGCTCTCGGTGACGACGCAAGTGGTGATGGCCACCCGGGCATTGTTGGGCCATTTAATGGGTTTTCTTCTGAACATTCTGGTCTCCTTTTCTTCGCTTATTTAATTCCCAGTTGTTTTTTGGCTTCTTCGATGAACGAATCGTCGACGTAATCGCTCATCGGTGGGACCTTCTTCCCTTGGTAGGCGCCTTCCTTGATTCTCAAATCCATGGTCTTGTCGAAGGACACTTTGCTGACCGTGCCATCCTTAGGAAAGGGCTGGAAGTCCTGCACGAGATACTTATAGTCTTCCTCTGCGCTGTCGCGAGTGGACTTCAGGACCTTCATATGAATAGCGAGGGATTCTTCCTTGTTCTTGGGATCGTAGAGCCAGCGCGTCGCTTCGACGATGGACTTGAGATAGCGCACCACTTCGGTGCGGTTCGATTTTAGATAATTGACATGGGCGAAATCGGCGGTGAACAGTATCGGCCCCAGCTGCTCGTGAAAATTTGCCAGCTTGCGAAAGCTGTCCCTGGTGGCGCGGAAGTTGAAGGGCGGTCCCATGAAAGTGGCCTGGACTGAGCCGCCCTTGAGCGCCGCGTAACGCTCCGGTGAAGTGCCGACGACCAATAATTTGTAATCGCTATCCTTCAGCTTGTAGGCTTTCTCCAAGACCTCGTGCAACATCAACGTCGTGCCGCCGGTGAGCGTGCTGACGCCGAGGGTTTTGCCTTTGAGGTCGGCGCCGCTCTTGATTTCCTGGCGGGCGAAGATGTCGTAAGGGATCTTTTCCATGTTGGCGGCGACGATCTTGACCTTGGCGCCTTTCTCGCTGGCACCGATAACATAGTCGGGATTGATGCGGCCGATGGGTATGGTTTCGCTTAGCACCGCACGGGCCGTGTTAGTGGCGCCGCGGATGACGATGACTTCGACCTGCAGGCCGTTTTTCTCAAAGATTTTCTTTTGTTCGGCGACATAGAGCGGCCAGCTCGAGGAAGTATTGCCACTCTGCGCGAAACGCATCTTAAACATCCCGGAATCGGCCGCCTCGGCTGGAGAAGGTAACAGGCAATAGGCAAACATTGAAAGCCAAACAGCGATCAAGGTCTTGGTACTTTGGTAACGCATAAACCCTCCGTTAACGTTGCTCCGTCAGTTCGCTAGCCCGGATATTTCATACCAGGATAATCATTGAAGTGATATCCCTTAGCTCGGTTCAAAATTCCGGGTTCTAAGGTTTAAGGAATCGGGATTGAAGTCTTGAATTCGAACTTGGAACCTTGAACCCATTAGATCGCGGCTCACGCTCCAGTCGACGACCTGCGGTCACTTTTCCTCGGTCATAAATAATCCGGCGAAGTCGACGGTGATCTATAGCCTGGCAAAACCTCCGGCCGCGTTGACCTCTTCTTCAATTTGTTTCCACACGACGTTCTCCAAGTCAAGGAAACGCGGGTCCGACTTGATGTCCATGGTCCTTGGACGAGGAAGCGGGACCTGAAATTCGGAGCGGACGGTACCTGGCCGGTGGCTGAAGACGATCACCCGGTCCGACAGCAGGATCGCTTCCGCGATCATGTGGGTTACGAAGATAACCGTTTTCCGGGTTTCCCGCCATATGCGCAGAAGCTCCAGTTGCATGAAGTTACGCGTCTGCGCGTCGAGAGCGGCAAAAGGTTCGTCCATCAACAGAATGCGCGGATCGACCGCCAGCGCGCGGGCCAGATTGACGCGCTGCTGCATGCCGCCGGACAGCTGGTGGGGGTAATAGTTTTCAAAACCGGACAGGCCCACGAGTTCGAGGTACTTGCGCGCGCTCTGCTCCGCATCCTTGGCATTTCGCCCGCGGCCCTCGATGCCGAGCAACACGTTTTTCAAGCTCGTGCGCCACGGCAGGAGGGACGCGCCCTGGAAGACGAAGCCCATCAAAAGCTCCTGGTTCAGTTCGTCGGCGGATTTGCCGTCGATCAAGATCTGTCCGCCCGAATGGGGCATGAGACCGTTGATCACGCGCAGCATGGTGGTTTTACCGCAACCGCTCGGGCCGACTATGCTGACGAACTCGCCGTCGCGCACCGTCAGGTTGATATTTTTGAAAATGACGAAGGGATCCCCACCCGGTCTGGGAATCTCCTTATTCAAGTTGCGCAGTTCGAGCACCGGCCTGGCCATGTCAGATCCCCCGTGCGTCCTTTTTCCAAGGCGTGGCGTAGGCTTCCACGCGTCTAACGACTTCGAAACCGAAAATCCCCAGCGCGGCGAAGACCGTCACGCCGACGAAGAGGGTCGGAATGTTCAGGGTCTGGCCGGCAAAAAAGATCAGGTAGCCCAAACCTTCGGTGGCGCCGAACCATTCGGCGATGGCGACTCCGGTGAGGCCGCGCCCGATGGCGAGGCGTACCCCGGCGAGAACGAAGGGAACCGACGCGGGCAAAAGAATCTTAAAGAACAAGGCCCGGGAGTTAAGGCGAAAGGAGCGCGCCAGCTCGACGTACTCCCGGTTCACCACCCGCATGCCGTAGTAAGAGTTGATCAGAATCGGAAACACGCAGCCGAGAAAGACGATGGAGACCTTGGCGCCGCCGCTGACGCCGAACCAGAGAAGCAGCACCGGGGCGAAGGCGATGCGCGGCGTGGTGTAGAGGGTCGTCATCCAGGGATTGATGTAATCCCTGACGACCGGATTCAAGGCCATGACGAATCCCAGCGGCACGCCGGCGACGATGGCCAGGAGGAAGCCGTAAAAAAATATCCACGAGCTGGCGAAAAGATGCGGATAGAGTTCGCCGTTGACGAAAAGCATTTCATAGGCCGTCGCGACCACGACGATCGGCGACACCAGAAACGTCGTATCGTTGATGACCGTCGTGGCGATAAAATGCCAGAGCGCCAGGCCGGCGAGCACGGAGCCGACGCGCAGGATTGTGGAATTCAAGTTTCGTGTGAGCGAGTCCATACTCCCAATACTACGCCTCCGACGACCATTCGGCGCTCTGGCGCCAGGGCGCCATGCGCCGCTCGAGGCGCTTGATCAAGTTGAAGCTCACCAGGCCGATGACGGCGAGCAAAATCACGGTGACGAATAACTTGGGACTGTCCCAGGTTTCCGAGGCGTCGCGCAAGAGATAGCCGAGGCCGGCGTTGGAGGCCATCAGTTCGGCCACCACGACGGCCAAAAGCGCGCGCCCTACGCCTAAACGCATGCCCGTGATGATGTAGGGCAGGGCGCCGGGGAAGCGGATTTTATAGGTCGTTTGCCACCCGGCCAGCCTGAGCGATTGAGCCAGCTCCAGCCACACCGGGTCCAAGTTTTTGATGCCCGCGGCGGTATTGAGAATGATCGCGACGACCGTGATTTTGAAGACCACGATGATCTTGGAGAGCAAGCCGATGCCGAACCAGATGATGATCAGCGGCACGATGGCAATGACCGGAATCGAGTAAAGCGTGGCGATCCACGGGTCCATGATTTCGTCGAACCAGCGATACATGCCCATAAAGTAACCGATGATGATCCCAAGGATGCAGGCGGTGCTGAAGCCGTAGGCGAACTCGGTCAGGGTCGCCTCGAAATGCTTGTTGAGTTTTCCGCTGACGGCGAGCGTCCAAAAAGAGCGCAGCACGCTGCTCGGCGGCGGAATCAGCAATTCGTTTTCCAGCAACAGGCGGGCGAGAATCTCCCAGATGACCACGCCGGCGGATATGGATATAGCGCCGCGGACAATTTCCTTCTTGAACAACGGTTGTCTCAAGTTTTCTAACGATAGAGCTCCGGGTCTTCGCCGGAGTCTTTGCCGAGATGAATTTTGGGATAGACGGAAAAGCCGCCGGGCCGGCCTTGCACCATGAAGTCAACGGGAATGAAACCCTGGAGCAGCGGTATCGGCAACTCCACGCCGGCGAAGGTCCCTTTCTGATCCGACCCGACAGAGAGTTGATTGCCCCACAGGCCGGTCGGCAATGCGCCGCTCATGCTGAAGCGGCTCGCCGAGATGCTTCCCTGGATGGGAGGGATACGATACTTGCTTCCCGGATCGCGCTCGTTTTCACTCAACAACTCATAGTCCAGCACTTTGGGGTAGGTTGCCGCAGAACCTCCGACTTCACGCACGAACGTAAAGGTGGTGTCGTCGCGATTTTCATAGCGCTCGCCGCGTTTTTCCCCCTCCGAGCGAATCACCGGCAGAGGCAGGTTCTTGATGCCGCCGGCGCTCCCTTTGGCCCGCTGATTGACATCGGCCAGGGCGACTTCGAGGTTCTTCTGCCGCAACGTGGCGAAGAATCGATCCGCCATCGGTTTGGACAAAGGATAGCTTTGACTGCGGACACCCCATGGAGTTTGGTAATAAATCAGCATCTCGTTGTCGCCGATCAGATTGACGCCTCGCTCCGCCAGTTCCATGTTGCCCGCGTTGCCGTCGAACAACGAAGGTTTGAGGCCGAGTCCCCGGGGACCGTAGATCTCCGGGTTTTCCATTAAGAATTGCTTGCTCATCCGTAACCCGCGGTTCTCGTCCTTCGCCAACTCGGCGAGTTTTTTCGTCGCTTCGGCGGCGGACGAGCTTCCCGGATATTCATCCAGGATTGTTGTCAGATAGGACTCCTGGGCGGCGCGCTCTTTATTCTTAGTGGCGGCGCTTAAATAGGCTTTGGCCATTTTTTCGTTGAGGTCGGCGATTTTCTCTTTGGACGCGGTGCCGGAAAGCTCGTAATAATTTATCGCCTTGTCGAGCATACCTCGTTCCTCGAAGGCTTCCGCCAATACCTTATAAACTTCCGAGGCGTTTTCCGCATTGGGGTGGTTGCGCACATAGGCGACCCCGGTATCGATGACCGGTTGGGCGGAAATTGGGTTGTTGGTCGCCACCTGGTAAAGGTTGTTCCCCATCATCATGGCATTGACCATGACCATCGCCGCACCGACCCCCGCTGGTCCACCGACGGCCACGGCTCCGGCCGCGTAGAGCAGATTCTTCTTCAGCAGGTCTTCGCCCAAGAGAACGTACTTCGCCGACTGCAAACGGCGGTCGCTGCGCGCGTCTTCAAAGGAGCCGAGGAGATTGTATTCGCGGCTTTGCAGCAGGGTTGAGGCGCGCGTTTTTGCCTCCGGGTTGATCGCCGAACGGATGATTTGCTCGACGGCTTTCTTCGCCGCCTCATGCCATCCTTTCATCTCCATGGCGACAGCCTCGGCGTCGCGCGCCGCGTCGGCGAGCGCCGTGCCGGTGTATTTCTTGTCGATGTCGACGGCGACCCGCTCCACCTGGTGCGCGTCGCGCAGCGACAGAGCCTGAAGCAGCCGCTTCACATCTTCGTCCCGCTCTGCCGGCGCCCTCGGCTCCTCAATCGCAGTGAGAGCCTTCTTTTGGCTTTCGTCCCGCTCCTTGGATAATTTTTTCGCCCGTTCGAGCGTTTTTTGCACGTCGCGGGACTGGGGGTCGAAAAATGATGCAAGCTCGGTATGAAAGAGCGCCTTGTCCGATTCGCCCCTGGCCAGCGCCTCGTCGGCCTTGGCGAGCTGTTTCTGCGCCAGCGCCGCCATTTTCTTCTTATCGAGGGATTCGACTCGTCTGCGGATCTCGGCGCTGCGCGGGTCGTCGGGAAAGCGTTTTAAATAATCTAGATCCCGCGCTAACGCCCGCCGCTCTTCGATGGGCATGTCGCGGTCGGCCAGCGCGTAAAGTTGGCTTACGGCGGTTTCCACTGCCGCGCCGATATAGTTTCCCGAGGCGACTCCGACCAGGTCCACCGAACTGAGCAAACGGTTGACCATCCCGCCCCAGAAGTTGGTCGAGCTCCGGCGCATCAGTTGGTCGGCTTGGGTGAGGTCGTCCTGATTGATGATCGCTTCGAGATACTTCCTGCGCTGTTCCGAAGAGGCGTTCTTGAGCGCGGCTCTTTGGGCGGCGAGATGAGGCTCGCGCTCGAGGATCGTATTGTTGACGAGGTCCTGCACATGCTCCGTCAGTCCGGTGGCGGCGCCATGCTGCTTTTGCAATCGGCCATCCTCGGACTTGAAAAACGTTAGATGCTGTTCAAGCGCGGCCTTATCGTTGAAAAGGGCGTCGATCAGTGTTTCGCGCGTGCGCTTATCGACGTCGTCCGGAAAATATTGCGGCGCTGCCAGGGGTTTCTCAAAGGGGTCGAACTCGGGCAGGGGATTGAGGATTTTTTCCAGCGGCAGTTCCCGCTGCTGAGCGCCGGCACGCGGAATCGACGCCGAGAGAGAAGCTATGAAGATGAGCGGTAGGAGTTGGCCGAGTTTGTGATTCATCGGTTCAGCCGAGTCACTTTTTCGAGCAAACCGCGCAGCGCTTCGATTTTGCCCTGGGCCTCGATTTTCTCCACAATGCCATCTACTTGTACCACCTCGGTATAAAGTCTCAAGGCCGACTTGGCAAATTGATCCAAGACCTTGAGATCGAAGACCAATCCCTCGGGATCGAACTGGGCGGCGTATTCCCTTGCCAGCAGCTCATAAAAATCGCCGAAATCGATCAAATAGCGATAGATGTTCTTGCTTTGGCGGTGCTTGGTGACGAGCTGGCTGTAACCCAGGATCGTCAATTGGGCGCCCTCTTTGAGGCGATAGCGATTGGCCTCGACGAAGGCGACCTTGGCGCGATCGACGCGCTCTTCCTCTATCCGGGCAAGATACTCATAAGCGGTTCCCTGGTGCTTTTTAATCAATGAGTTCCATGCCGCGACCTTCTCATCGAGCCCAGCAATGTACTGGAATGGATCATCGGCGGCCAGGGGCCTGTCGAGAATGCGCAGAAAGAAATCGATGATTTCGGCGTTCTTCGCCGCCTCGCTTCCCAACCGTCCCTCAGTCTCGGCGACTTTGCGATAATAAGACGCTGCCTGATCGTATTCGCGCAGCCGCTCCAGGCACAGGGCTTTATTGAATTGGACGATGTCGGTGAACTTGCCGGGGTTTTTTTTCTCGTAGTCTTCGAGCCGCACCAGCGACGCCTTCATGATATTGACGCCGGTCACGTCCTTGGGAATTGGGAACCGGTAAGTGTCTTCCTTAGCAAGGCGCTGAAAGTCTTTGACGATGTCTAAAAGATCGCCGGCGGGGACGTAGCGGGCATCACCAGGAGAGGTGCGGGAAGAGCAGCCGGCAATTAGAGTGAGGGCAAGCGCCAGCGTTATGGCGATCCACGGCGTCAAAGTGGCCGGCCTGGAACTCAAGGTTTTCTATCCCTGGCGGTTTTCGTCACGGCGCGCGCCATTTGCCCCGCTACCTCGTCTTGATCAGCGAGTAAAACAACACCAGCTCGCCGCTTTTTCCCGCGGTGAAATCATGGGGCGTTCCCTTTGGAATATGGCAAACGGTTCCCGAACGAAGTTCGATGCGCCGCCCCTTGACGCGCAGCCGACCGCGGCCTTTGAGCACCTGACAAACGACGTCCTTGTCGTCGTGGTTGATTTGCTTGCGGTCGGATTTTTCGGTCGGGCGGAAGGCGATCAGGCCGCTGGTGAATTGCTTGGCCTCGAAGCAGTCGGCGTAGCGAATCTCGGCGTTGAGTTTCGCCATACCCTTTAGGGCGTCGCCGATTCTGACGATTTTTGTTTTGGCTTTCACTTGTCGGTAACCGCGTCGATGACCTCGCGGATCGCTTGCTCGGCTTGATCATTCGGCACGCGGCTGGAGCCGACCACCTTGTGACCGCCGCCGCCGTATTTTTTCAGCAGCTCGCCGACATTGACGTTGGATGTCGGATTGAAGATGTTGTAGCCGACGGAAATTGCCGTGGTGTTCTCTCTTTGCGTGTCGTAAGCGACCTTCACTTGAATGTTTCCCTGGGGAAAGAGCGTGAAGATCAAAAAGCGATTGCCCTCCGGAACCTCTTTGACGCCGCGCAGGTCGCAATAGATGACGTTCCCCTTTAACGTCGTTCGTTCGAGCAGGATTTTGCGCAGCTTCTCTTGCTCGTCGCGAATTTGCTGGCAGCGTTTCGCGACTTCGGGATCCCTCATCGTCTCTTCCAATGACTTGTCCCGGAGCAATTCGATCACGCGCAGCCAGTAAGGCTCGTCGCCGGCGTTTCTCCCGTCGGTGGTCATGGAGACCAAGACATAGCCTTGGGGATTTAGGACATCCTCTCGCTCTAGTTTGCCGGCGTCGATCCGGTCGGCTTCCTTGAGCAGGTACGTCACGCGCTCAGAATTTAAGAAGCTCAGGCGTGCGGCGCTGCCAGGATCCGAGGGATCGGTGTAATACTCATAGACGACGCGAGCGGCGCTCGGCGCTAGGCGGAAGCCGCCTTTGCCGAGCATAATCGGCTTGGGAAAGTCCGGCGTCGTATTGGTGATGTGGTGGTCGAACCAGAGCGTGCAGTTCGGATGGTAAGGCAGGTTGGTGATGATGTCGCCGGCACGGATTTCCACCAAGCCATCCTGCATGAATTTGGGTTCCACGAACAGATAAGAATCGATGCGCTCGAACTTTGTGACGAGCGCGCCGCACACCAGGCCGTCGAAATCCGCGCGCGTGACCAGTCTCATGGGCGAATCACCTCCTCGACCGGGCTCAACGGAAGGTTGAACGCCGTGGCGACTCCTTCATGGGTGACTTTTCCACCGAAGGTGTTAAGCCCTTTCGCCAGCGCCTGGTTTCTGGCGAGGGCTTGGGAAAATCCGCGGTTGGCCAGCATCAGCCCGTAAGACAACGTCGAGTTGGTCAGCGCGTAGGTCGACGTATTGGGAACGATCGCCGGCATGTTGGTCACGCAATAATGCACGACCTCCTCCTCGACGTAAATCGGTTGGCGATGCGTCGTCGGCCGCGAGGTCTCGGCGCAGCCGCCCTGATCGATGCAAATATCCACCAGGGCCGAGCCGGGCTTCATCCGTTTGGTCAAGTTGCGAGAAATCAATTTGGGCGCTTTGGCCCCAGGAATGAGCACGCAGCCGATCACCAAATCGGCCCCTGCGACTTCCTCTTCGATGTTAGCGCGGTTCGACATCAAAGTGGTGACGTGGCCGCCGACAATGTCGTGGACGTAGCGGAGTTTGGTGGGGTTGATATCGACGATGCTGACATCGGCGCCGATTCCTACGGCCACGTGGCACGCGGCGGCGCCCGAGATGCCCGCGCCGATGATGACCACTTTTCCGGGCCGCACGCCGGAGGCGCCTTCAAGCAAAATGCCTCTGCCGCCATTTTCCGCCTGCAAACACCAGGCGCCGACTTGAATCGACAGCCGCCCGGCGATCTCGCTCATCGGCGCCAAGAGCGGCAGCGAGCCGTCATCGAGCTGAATGGTTTCGTAGCCGATGCCCGTGACTTTCTTATCCAGCAGGACACGCGTGACGGATTCTGAGGCGGCAAGGTGGAGGTACGTGAGGAGAATCAAACCCTCGCGCAGGAGCGGAAACTCCGACGGCTGCGGCTCCTTGACCTTCATGATCAAGTCCGCCTGCTGCCAAACTTCCTTCGCCGAGTCCACCAGCGTCGCGCCGGCCCTTTCGTAAGCGCGGTCCGTGAGGCCGCTGCCGTTACCGGCGTTTTTTTCGATCAAGACCTTGTGACCGCGGGCGACGAAGGCGGCCACGCCGGTGGGCGTCACGGCGACGCGGTTCTCCTCGATTTTGATTTCTTTGGGGACGCCGACGATCACGGGTTCAAGTTACGCGAAGGCCTATGGACAGTCAACGCGGAGAGGAGGACAAAGCCCATTCACCGCAAAGAACGCAAAGGTCGCAAAAAAAGGAGCCGGAATATCTCCCGCAAAGGCGCCAAGGCGCAAAGGTTGGAGAAGAGGAAGTGAATTTGATTCTGAATGGCTAATCTTTTCTTCCGAACTTAGCGTCTTTGCGCCTTTGCGGGAGGCATGTCCGAACCCGAGAAGCATTTGCGCGGCGTGCGCAAATTATCACGGATTGCAGTGCAACGGTCGCAAAGAAAAGGGTTTCCCCTCTTTTGCGTACTTTGCGTTCTCTGCGGTCAAATTTCTTCTAGCGCCAGACCGTCCAGGCGAGGAGAAGCCAGCCGATCAGGAAGGCAACGCCACCGATGGGCGTGATCGCGCCGAGCCAGCGGATGCCGGTGACGCTGAGGAGATAGAGACTGCCGGAAAAAATCACGATGCCGAAGATAAAAGACCAGCCCGCCAGCGGCGCGCTGCTTTGCGGCCAGCGCGAGACGGCCCAAGCGACGGCGATCAGACCGAATGCGTGGTACATCTGGTAGCGCACGCCGACTTCGAAGATCGTCAGCATGTCGGGTGGGAGTCGCGACTTGAGGCCGTGGGCGGCGAACGCTCCGAGAGCAACACCGAGAAAGGCCATCAACGATCCGGCGGCGAAAAAGAAACGGTCCATGGTTATTTCGTGATCGTGAATCGTGTTCGTGATCGTCAATACAAAATAATCAGCGAATTTTAGGTCACGCTGTTGGCGCGTCGCGGTTGAGCGAGACGACCATGTCGCCCTTCTGGATGACGATCTGGCGGTAGTCCTTGCGTTTGCTCAGGGCGTCGAGGAGATTCACCAGCGGTTGGCGAGCCGTGAGATATTCTTTGGGCGCGCCGGCCGCGCGCATCGTTTCGATCTCATCGACGTTCAGGTTCCAGCGCAGCAGGAACTCTTCGTCGGAAACGCTTTCGGCGTTCATCTTCTTGCGCAGCTCCTGAACCGTCGGTTCAGGCGGCGGCCGCTCGGCCCACTCCTTGGCGCGCGGCCGGTCGAGAATCTTGGCTTTGACTTCGGGGGCCATCAGCTCGGCGCCTTCACGTCCCCAGTAGCCGAGCGCGTATTGAATGATCTGGTCGGTGACTTCCTTGTAGCGCTCGCCGACGATGACGTTGATCGCCGCCTGGCTGCCGACGAACTGCGACAGCGGCGTGACCATGATCGGGTAGCCAAGCTCGGCGCGCACCTGCATGGTTTCTTCCAAGGCCTGGTCGATCTTGTGCTCCATGCCGACTTTGCGCAGTTGGAAGCGCAGGTTCGAGATCATGCCGCCGGGAACCTGGTGCTGGTATTGCGAGTAGTCGTATTCCACCGGCGCGCCGATAGGAAATCCTTCGCGCTTGGCAATGTAAGTGAAGTGGTTGGAGACCGGCTTGAGCAGTTCTTCGTCGATGAGGGTTTTATAACCCAGCGCGCGCAGATTCTTGGCGACGTTGAAGAGCGACGGATTCGACGAGCCGTCGGCGAGCGGCGGCAGCGCGGTGTTGACGATCTTGATGCCGAGCTTGACCGCTTCGAGACAGCAGAGCGGGCCGAGCCCGGTCGTGCAATGGGTGTGCAGCTCGACGGAGATGCCGCCGGCGTTCTTAAAAATAATCGGCACTAAAGTCGTTAATCGCTCCGGCGTGAGCAAGCCGCCGGGGTCCTTGAGGCAGAGCCGGTTGACTTTGAGCGACGCCGCCTGGCGCGTGCGCTCGGCGAAATATTCATCCGTGTGCTTCGGCGAGACCGAATAGATGATGTTGGGCACCGGGTTGATGCCGACATCGCGGGCGACTTTAACTTTCCACTCCCAGCCTTCGAGCTCGTTCCATTCTTCCGAGATGCGCGCCTCGCGGATGCCGTTGGCGGCCATCCGTTCCATGAACAACCGGTACAGCGACCGCGGCGTCAGATCGAATGCGCTGAATCGTCCCGCGTTGAGCCGCAGCGGCGTGTGAGTAATCCGCTGGCTGACGAGCTTTACCCGTGCCCAGGGGTCTTCTTTCAATTCGCGCACGCACTTCTTCAGATGCGAGCTGGAGATCAGTTCGATGGCGTCGAAACCCGCCCGGTCCATCGCCTCCGCGACCGGCAGCATCATGCCCGTGGTCATATTCTCCGCCCACAGGCTCTGGTGGCCGTCACGGATGGTGGTGTCAACGAATTTAATGCCTTCGTCAGTCACTGTTCAAAACCTCGGAATTTACTCACCACGAAGATCCTAGCGCGGCTAGGCCGCAACCAAAAAGAAAATGCAACTTTTACCACGAAGGTCACGAAGAGCACGAAGTTGAAAAGTTTAGAAATATCAATGTCCGAAACCTTCGTGATCTTTGTGCCTTCGTGGTGAATCTTGCTTCTACTATTAGAGTGTCAAGCCGAAAAACTTGACGGCGTTGTCAAGCATGATCTTTTTGCGCACTTCCGGTTTCATGTTAACCTGCTGAAATTCTTCCAACCAGCGCTCGACGCCGATGGCCGGCCAGTCCGAGCCGAACATCGCCTTGTCCTGGAGCAGCGTGTTGACGTTGTGCACGAGTTCGGCTGGAAAATACTTCGGCGCCCAGCCTGAGAGATCGATGAAATAGTTCGCCTTGTGGCGCGCGATGGCGAGGCTTTCCGCCGTCCACGGCCAGGTCGGGTGGGCGCTGATGATTTTCAACTCCGGAAAGTCGGCGGCGACATCGTCGAGCGTGATGGGCTGGCTGTATTTTAATTTAACGCCCATGCCACCCGGCGTGCCGGCCCCTGCCGCCGCCATGCCGCCGTGGAACAAGATCGGCATATTCAACTTCGCGCACTGTTCCCACAAAGGATAGAAGCGAGTGTCGTTGGCGAAAAAGTGTTGCCGGGCCGGATTGAGCTCGCCCATGCCGGACAGGCCCAGGTCCTTGCAGCGCTTGATTTCATCCAGCGCTAGCTTCCCGGTCCAAGGATCGATGGCGCCGAAAGCCAGGAATACGTCGGGGTGCTTTTTGACCGCGCTGGCAACGTGATCGTTGGGCACAGGCGCAAGACCGGTGACGGTCTCATCGCGGGTGTTCATGATGACGGCCATCATCTTGCGCGCGCGGTATTGATCGGCCATTTCGTCGATGGATACCGGCGGCCGCTCCCGGCCGAAGTATTTGGCCATTTGCGCCGTGCGGTCTCCTTTGGCCTTTTGTGTGAATTCATCGGACAGGTGAACATGAATGTCGATTGCGACGATGTCTCTTGCCATTGGCGTAAGCCTCCTAGTTAGATTTCTTTCGTTATGGCACTGCTGGAAGTCAAGTTCAAGGTGACCCCGAGGGTCCAGTTCAAGGTTCCAGGTTCAAGGTTCAAAGTTTAGATCCGTTCGGTCTCCATTTCTGATCCTTCGTCCAAAAGTCCCGGGCGAAATCCTTAAGTCCGAATCCTAGACATTGAACGCTTGAACCTTAGAACTTTGAACGGCTGGAGCGCCGCGCTTAGGCGCGGCGTTCCAGCGTGACGGAAAAGCCCGGTGTCTGGACGTGAATCTGGCGGTTCTTGGTCCGCTTCGATAACTCTTGCACTAGATTGACCAGCGGCTGCTCGGAGTTGAGATACTCGAGCGGGCGCGGGTTCGCGCGCATGGCGTCGATGTCGTCTTTGCCGATCATCCAGCGCAGTAGGAGTTCTTCGTCGGAAGTGCCTTCGGCGTTCAGTCTGCGGCGCATATCGTCGGCGCTCGGTTCGTCGGGCTGCCATTTGGCCCATTCCTTGGCCCGTGGCCGGTCGAGAATCTTGGCCTTCACGTCGGGGTCCATGTCGCGCGCGCCTTCGGCGCCGGCGTGGCCGAGGGCGAACTTGATGACCTGGTCGGTTACTTCCTTATATCGCTCGCCGACGATGACGTTGATCGCTGCCTGGCTGCCGACGAATTGCGACAGTGGCGTCACCATGATCGGATAGCCGAACTCCTCGCGCACGCGGATGCTTTCCTCCAGCGCTTCGGGGAATCTCTGCTCCAGGCCGACCTTGCGCAGCTGGTGGCGCAGATTCGAGAGCATGCCGCCGGGAACCTGGTGTTGGTATTGGGTGTAGTCGTACTCCACCGGCGCGCCGATGGTGAACCCTTCGCGCTTGGCGATGGCGGTGAAATGCCTCGACACGGGCTTCAGCACCTCTTCATCGATGGCGGTCGCGTAGCCCAGAGCGCGGGCATTCTTGGCGACGTTGAACAGCGAAGGGTTTGAAGTGTCGTCCGCCAACGGCGGCAGGGCGGTGTTGATCGAGCGAATGCCGAGCGCCATGGCTTTGATGCAGCAGAGCGGGCCGAGGCCCGTGGTGCAGTGGGTGTGCAGTTCCACCGGAATGCCGCCGGCGTTCTGAAAAATGATCGGCACCAGCGTCTCCATTCTTTCCGGGGTCAACAAACCGCCCGGATCTTTAAGACAGAGCCGGCAAGGCTTGAGCGAGGCGGCCTGGCGCGTCCGCTCGGCGAAATAGGCGTCGGTATGCTTGGGCGAAACGGAATAAATCAGATTCAAGATCGATTTGAGGCCGGCCCGATGGCACTCGGCGGTGCGGAACTTCCAGCCCTCGTAATCGTTCCACTCGTCCGAGATGCGCGCTTCGCGGATGCCGTTGGCGGCCATGCGCTCGACGAAGAGCCGGTACATCGACGGCGGATTATATTCGAAGGTGTTGACCCGGCCGGCGATGAGCCGCAGCGGCGTCTTGGTGATGAGCTTGGACATGAGTCGGACGCGCTCCCAGGGGTCTTCCTTCAGCTCGCGCACGGTTTTCTTGAGATGGGAGCCCGAGATCAGCTCGATGCCTTCGAAGCCGGCATTGTCCAGCCTCTCGGCGATCGGCAGCATCATGCCCGTGGTCATGTTCTCCGCCCACAAGCTCTGGTGCCCGTCGCGGATGGTGGTGTCGACGAAACGAATGGTGTCCATGTGGCCTCCCGGCGAATCTCAAATTGCAAATCTCAGATTTCAAATAGCATGAAGACGGAGCGAATTCACGAACCTTGGGGCGGCTTTCTCGGAACTTGTCTCTTCTTAGCTTCGATTTGGTTGATGCGACCGATCTCTTCCAAAAAGTCTTGCTTGTCCTGTTTGTTTGCGAATCTGTCCCGTGCTTTGTCGTCCAGGTGCCGCTGACCGGAGATTGCAGAGTTTTTCAAACTCTCAATCCAGCCGTATAACTGTCGCGAGATGTTTTCCGATTGGTTTGTGAGATCTGAAATCTGAGATTTGAGATTGGCGACAGCGCTCCAGCCGGCAAGCACTTTCAGCATGGATCGGACTTCACCCGCAGAGCCGCGCGCTATGTACAAGAAAGCCAAAAGCTCGCGTGTCGATCCACGCTCAAATCCCTCCGCGATGTTGTTGGAGACTGAGAGGGCGGCGCGCTCCAATTGATCGCGAAGTCCTGGGTGACGGCGGAATTCCTCAACGATAGTGAACTCAAACATCCGACGGGCCAGGTCCGCTGAGTCTTGCCAAACCGGCAAGTCTTCAAATCGGCGATACTTCATGGTGTCAAAGCGTCATGCCAGTGTCCATGTTTTCTCCGTGAACTAACGGCGAGAATCATATGGGGTCGGTGAGACAAATTCAATGATTGATTTCAGGGGACTGGCGCACTAGTGGATTGGATTAGAGGGACGACTAATTTTCGATGTTACGGATTCTACGTAGAAGGAAATATCTAGCGGTGATATATAAGGAACTGAGCCGAAAAGACGGATTTGTTATTACCGCGTATTTTACATCGCAGATTTCCAGGAGACTGATCAAATGGCGAAAAGGACAGCCGTAGCCCAGGCCGAGGATGCCATCTCGGAGGCGGTGCCGCATCTGATCCGCTTGCCTGAGCGAAAAGCCTGGATCGATTACGATGAGGAAGCCGATGTTTTGTACATAAGCCTTAAGCGGCCGCAAAAAGCGACAGATACAAAGCTCTTGGCGGATAAAGGCATTCTGCTCCGTTACCGCGACAAGGATTTGGTCGGTGTCACCGTATTGGATGCTTCCAAGCCGCGGAAAAAAACACAGGGAAAGAATAGCCGCCGATCATTTTGACGTTTCGAGAATTCTCGAAACGTGGAAGTTTCACCGACAAGCGGCGGTTGGAGAATATGAACTCGGTCTTGACACATTAACTCGTTGCTGGGTAAGAATGGTCATCTATTATGGCACGCCGACCTGCTAAGAAAACCATCGAATCGCGCCTAACGGCAGTAGAGCGGGGCATCAAGTCACTCCAAGCGAGTGACGCGTTGATCATAAGGTCGATGCGGGACGGCTTTTCCCAGATGGAAAGCCGGTTTGCACACATGGAAAGCCGCTTTGACCAGATCTACAACCCCGATCCGACCTGCCTGCCGGCAGGCAGGTCACATCTTTGATTCTGCATCACCACCCGGACTGGCTCTCCCCAGCCGAGCTTTTTTGATTGTGAATGGAGTCATCAGACGGAAGTTGACTATCAACAAAAGACTTGACGCCAATTTTTATTCACGACTTCGTCCAGAGAGAGGAGGAGTTATGTTGGAAGAGATCTTTGGCCATTATCGGGACTATTCGCTTTTTGTGCTGCGCGGGTTTGTGGGAATAGTTTTCCTCACTCATGGCAGTCTCAAGTTTCTGGGGGGCGTTCAAGGTTTCGCTGGATATCTAGGGCAGCATGGTGTTCCTCTGCCGGAACTCATGGCCCCCATCGTTATGGCGATAGAGCTTTTCGGAGGGCTAGCTATTATCCTTGGGACGGCTACGCGCCTAGCGGCACTTTTGCTTATTGGTGTTATGCTGGTTGCCATGCTCACTGTAACGCTCAAGGTAGGATTCGCTGGCGGTTATGATCTCAACCTGGCTTGTCTTGGTGGTCTCCTGGCCTTGCTCCTAGCCGGACCAGGGAAACCTGCTGTTGGAGGGGATCTGTAGCTTTCAATGACCTTGACTAGGTGGGGTGTGGAAAACAGATATATTGGAGAGACTTTTTTCAGCCAATCACACACATGATCCGATCTACGGACTCCTTCTTTGCTCAAGCATCAGATTGGCTTAGAAGCGAGGCTGAAACCGCGAGGACGGGCCGGGGAGCATGCAGAAAAGTAGAATGTCCCTTTTTCTGTCGTGTCTAACGATCAATCAGTAGCATCTGCCTTTATGGCCGCGGGGAGTTAGACAGCGGTCCGAGATCACGCTGTGGGTTACGTGAAAAGGCCCCTTTAAATTTCTCTGATGGTAAACGTGCCTGAATGTGAACCGGCTGAGATGCTTCGATGCTAGACCTGACCCTTTCCGTGACCCGAAGCCTAACGCGACGCCGCTAAGCCGTGGCGAACAGCAGAGTTTGGGGTCCGGCCCGACTCCGTGGCCACGGGGTATTGCGATAGCTCCGATTGCCTCGCCCTCAAAAATTCGTACGCACAAGAACCGGTCTTACCGTGCTGTTTCATCGATCTCTTCGGTAAAACAGATCTCTCAGCTGACCCCATTTTTTACAGTCTTAGTGCCCCAGCATCTCGGGTCCCGTCGGCAAGCGTCGTAATGGAGTTGGACTATGCCACGTAGCTCCCGATTTCGATTTCGAATATCGGTGGCTAACCCCTTAAGTTCCCTCTTGAGAAGTCGAAGATAGCGCGGAAAGTAGCTTTCTGTGACTACATCTATGAGGTGATCATGAATATATCCACCATGAGCGTAACTGCGAAGAAAGGTAAGATGCTGAGATTCGGATACGGCAAAATTGTCACTGGTCAGCCGCACTTCTAACATTTGCCCCTGAATAACCATCACCGGATACGATGCCGCGAGCTGAAGCGGAGAGTGCTGCGTCCATGGATCTGCGTCGGACAAGTAAAACAGGCGTAGGGTGTAATCAAAGGCGGTGCTCAGAGATTTGAAAGCTTCATAGTCCGATTCACGATGAGTCGCGAACCACTCGTTATTAGTCCGTTTGTTCTCGAAGGAGCAGAACTGGGTCGCAATTCTACACTTCGCGTAGTGGTGCCGGTAATGAAGATCTGTATGACCCCAGAGCCAGTTCCAATTCGTTTCGGGATGGCTCATCGGCGTATGACGTGGCCACCCCCTTAGGCACGCGAACGAAAGAGGTAACCGGTCGGGTGGCAGCGTCAGGGCCACCGGAGCTGTCAAGAATGCCACCGGCTGGGGTGGGTTTACACACTCCACCACTATCTGGGTTGACAGCTGATCAGTTCCGCTCTCGTTTAGAATGTGAGGATCGGTCAGTGTAGCTACATGATCTATTTCGCGCGACTTCCCAGTATATGGGTCCTCGTAAGGTTGGTTGGCGAGCACATCGAAACCGCTCCTTCGCAACACAGCGCTAATTCTAGCTTCCAGAAGATAGCCGGAACGCTCCAGCGCCCTCCGTATTTCAGCGGCGGGAATTTTGGAACCTTGGGTGTGCTTAGCCATGATAGTCGGTAATCAAGTAACGGGTGGGAGTGAAATTTTTGTCGCGTCTTGCTTACGTCAATTTGGTATTGCGAGAGCTGCTCGGGATTGGAAAGGGTTCGTGACGTTTTGTCCTGACTACAAGTCTTTGACTGCTTTGTTGAAATGCTCTTTGCGTTTGTCGGCCAACTTATTTCTCCACGCTTTCGTGGAGTAACTCAAGTCCGTCTCATCGATTTTCGATCCGTGCTCGGTTATCGTGATATGAATCTCGTTGCCAATCCATTTGACGGTTGAGTTATCCACACGGACGCCGCCCTTCGACATCCAAGTGGATTTTTCGATGGACGTAGGTTTGCCGTAGCGTTCGGTCAATATCGAGACCCATCGCCCGAAAACCGAGTTGGGGAGCGTCACATTGAGCATTTCGATCTTGTCCTCGGTCTGTGAAACGGTAATATTGGGCAAGAACGAATCTCCGATTTTGAGGTATTTTATAGTGTACATTCCACTTCTCAGCTGCTCATACCAATCGCGCCCATCATTCAACCCAATGCGATGGTATTCCCAACATGTTTTCAGACCGGTCGTCGGACATTCTTCGAATTGCTTCTGCACTCCGTCATTAAATTTCAACGGGCCGAATCCGGTCGGTTCATCCCAACCATAGCTCGAAACGGGCAACGGGACGCCAAGTGTCATCGCCATCATCAGTATTTTCACTGCCAGAGCTTTCATCTTTCGCCCCCCGTTTTTTTATACGCTCTTTTGGGTTGGCCCTTTGAACAAATTGAGATCGCAGGACCCGTTCAGTTATATTTTTCGCATCAGAAGTCGCTTTGCCGAGTACCGGTACCTCTAGTCTTCCATTATATACCAGCGTGCTCCTAAGATTGTAAACTTGGACGGCCTTTTTCGCCATTGCCTCAGCGTCTTCGTCGCCATTGACTTGCAGAGTGGTAAAGACCAGGGTTCGCGGGAGTGGGGTCGCGTCTTGCATTACGATAGTGTGTGATTGCAAGAGCTGTCGCCCTTAGCGACTTTCTCGCTCTTCGCGAAGATGAGTACCCCTGATGTCTCCCTGTCCAGCCGGTGCACGATGAAAATACGTTTCTTAGACTTGGCAGCCCCCTTGCGGATATAATCCGTCAGAATGAAATAAGCGGTTCGTAGTTTCTCCGTATCGGTACCGATGGTCAAAAGATCTGGTGGCTTATCCACCACAAGAATATCTTTGTCTTCGTAAATAATCGTGAGACCTCTAGGCAGAAATTTGCTGCCCGGTCTGGAATGTCTGCGCATACTGAGTGCTCGGTCTGTCGTAAGTAGAAGACTAACGGATGGCGGCTAAGCCGCGGCGAACAACAGAGTTTGGAGCTTGAGGTCCGGCCCGACTTTCTTGACAAAGATTGTTTAGGTATCCAGGCCCGACCCCGTGCCCGACCCCACTCCCTAAAAATTCAGAATGTCCCCTTTTCTTTACGAACGTGTTGACCCGGCCGGCGATGAGCCGCAACGGCGTCTTGGTGATGAGCTTGGACATGAGCCGCACGCGCTCCCAGAGGTCCTCCTTCAGCTCGCGCACGGTTTTCTTGAGATGGGACCCGGAAATCAACTCGATGCCTTCGAACCCGGCATTGTCCAGCTTCTCGGCGATCGGCAGCATCATGCCCGTGGTCATATTCTCCGCCCACAGGTTTTGGTGCCCGTCGCGGATGGTGGTGTCGACGAAGTAAATGGTATCCATGTCGCCTCCGGGAGCTAACGGCGAGAATCATATGGGGTCGGTGACATGAATTCAACAATTGATTTCATGACTGAGAAAATATTCCCGGTCCCTTTTTATCTCCCTTTGCCCATGATTTGTCACCACAAACGCGCTATAATTTTTCGACTGGAGTTGCGCATGAACGACTTTGAGAAACGCTTTCGACAATTCATTTCAAGCCGGTCGGAATGCAAGATCCTTGACGATGGCAAACCCAACGTCAACGGTGAGATTGCAGACTTTCTATTGGACGCCAAGCGAATTATCGCTGAATTAAAATGCCTTGATGAAGACATGATCGAAAAACTTCAGAGGTTGGCAACTGAAATCATCGACGGGCGAAATCTGGAATTTTATGGAGAGTTCCCGTTTAGTGACTTAATCGAAAGTCAACCGGATAAGAATGAGTTGAAAAAACAGGCCGTGCTGAAGATTGCAGGGCCTCTGGAGCGGCATTTTAAGAAAGCGAACTCGCAGATCAAGAACATAAAACGGCAACTCAATCTGGAAGACTCGCACGGGCTATTGATCCTTGCGAATACGCATAACGCTAGTTTGGAACCTCAGGCTGCTCTTTGGTTCCTTTCCGTACTCCTTCATAGACGAAAGCAAGATGGTTCTCCTATCTGCAGCTCCATCGATTGCATTCTCTATTTAACTCAGGTTCACCGAGTTGGAGAACTTGACGGTGTAAAGCTTCAGCCGGCCGTCACCATGTTAAGAGAGGAACATTATAAGTACGACGGACTCGATAAGTATCTGCAGGAACTGCTTGAGGATTGGGCAAAGTTCAATAATGTCCCAATCTTTTTCTCAGAGAAGCCTTTTCATGAGATCACGGATTTTTCCAAGATACCAATGCGGAGAGGAGGGCTCCTCAAGGATTTAACTAAAAGGCCTAAGGGGTTGTATATCGCGGTCAGTTTGTCCATGCCCGCTTTGTGTGGACACTGCGGCGCCCGGTTTGCTCATCCAGCTGGCGATGGAAATCCTATGTACGTGAATGAACCTCAAAAAGATCTTCTTGCAGTCGGGTTTGTTTGCCCGCGCTGTGATGGAATCGCCGCAACGTATGCAGCCGATTTAGTAGTCGATCAAAAACAAGATATTACTACGGTTTATCCATGGACTGGAACTGTTGACGATTTTCTTCGTACCGATTGGCGTAGCTTTATCGACAGACGGAATCCTCCTCCTAATTTCGGTATCCCGTAAAAACACTCAGCGTATGGCGGGATAAGGGGGCGGGAGTGTTTTACGACGGGAGAGCGATGCACACGATAGAAGCGGTGTATCTGTGGTGCCGTGCTCGCGTTCTCACCGGTGGATCTCGAAGATACCACGACCGAGCGTGGCACCCGCGTTGCGTCCTGGTGATCAATCAGTGGCATCCGCTTTTATGGCCGCGCTGCGATAGACAGCGCTCCGAGGTCACGCTGGGGGTTACGTGAAAAGACACCTTTAAATTTCCTGCAAAGGGTAGTAGAGAAGTTGAGCAATGCGCTCAGAGAAGGGCGACGGCTCAAAAGGTCAAAAAGGTCTGCCTGACCCCTTCTCCGGGCCGGGGAGCAAGCAGAAAAGTAGAATGTCCCTTTTTCTATCGCAAACGACGATGAAAAATTTAGCCGTAACGAAACTCTGTCTAGGTATTTTTAACACCGTAATCTTCATCGCAGTCGGCTGTTTGCCGGCATTCTCGGCGTCTGTGCCGAATTTCAACCCTACTCACACTAAGATACTCGCTTTATCTGAGGCAAAACGCAGTGAACTGTTCACGATGTGGGCGAAGGGGGAAAACTGCGGTAGCGTTACGAGAACATTCTTTCAGGGACAATCTCAAGACGGAACGGCTTTTTGGAGTATCCAGTGCAGCAACCGGATGGTTTATCAAGTTGCGGTCTATAACGACAAAAATGGCTCAACAAGAGTCTTAGACTGTGGAACGCTCAAAGTCATTGCCAAACTCGATTGTTTTACGAAATACTGAGGAGGTCTCACATGATCGCAGTTGTAATTGTGTTGTGGGCGATTGTATCTTCGATTTCTGCGTAGGTGCATCCTGGAGGCGTAGATTCCAAAGGCTGCCATCATGATCGAAAGCGCGGCGGATATCACTTTCACCGAGCCCAGCGGTCCGAGGCTACCCAAAAAGAAAAAGGCCGAGCCGGAGAAGGCGACTCCAAAACCGGAAGAGAGAAAATCGGTAAAATAGTATCGAGCGAGGACTTGGAGAGAAGCACTCCGACAGAGACATGCGCTATAAAATTCTAATGATCCCGCGAAACGTGATTGCCGTTGCGCTTGCTTTGTTACTACAATTCCAGCTAGTGACGCCAAGAAATGTGTTGGCTGCAGATGAACTTCCTTCCGGGAAAACGTTTTGGATGATTTCTGATACAGAGGCGTACCGGCGACACGTCTTTTATGATTTTTGGACTTTTCGACGCCAACTTGGCGAAGAGATCACGTGGGTTAAAATCCTCGGCAAATCAACCCCTAACCATTATGGTGTTGAGCTATCGAACGGTAAGCAAGATACAATATGGTCTGATTGGGTCGATAAAGCTGTCGAGAAAAAAATACTGCTTGACTATGACCCGGCCGCCAAGGCTGCCGCTGAGGCTGCCCGCGCTAAAAAAGCCGCTATCGCGGCGCGCGAAGCGCACGTCAAACTCGTAGAGTCTAAGCCTTGGCCCGCGGAAATCAAAAAAAAGATACTTGAGAGGAAAGTCGAGATCGGCATGACGGCGGAACAAGTGACGCTATCATGGGGCAAGCCTCAACGCGTTAATCGAACAGTGGGTGGCTGGGGTAGTCATGAGCAGTGGATCTACGGCAGTACATATTTGTATTTCGAGAACGACAAATTGACGAGCTTTCAGGAAAGTCAATGAAAGGAAATCGATTGCAGAGAGCGCTTGTGTGGGCTATGTTCTTATCGGTGGGTCTCCCCAAAAATTTGCTCGCCGCAAATTATAAAAATTTCCCCGCGCAGGGCCAAGTCATTGGCCATAACGACGCAGCGGTTTTCCTGTGCCATTTGAGCGAGCTGGCCGCTATACTGAATTACAAACTTGTGGGGATGAATCCTAGCGAGGAAAATAAAGCCAAGTTTGATAGCGTCTCGGGCGATTCGCGCGAATGCGCAAGGGATGCTCAGGATAAAGGGCGCCCACTCTATCCAGGCGCACTTAAGGAAGCCCACAGAAAACCCAGTAGTGAGATTAAGCTAAGAGCGGTTCTCTTCTCTTGGTTGTCAATTATGGCCACCGTTCCGAGAGTGACGATGGGCGAACCGGAATTCCGGGGACATAATACTAATTTCGCCTGTTGCTGCAGGACCGGGGTTTCCTTATCTCGCCAATCTCACGAGAGGGACGCCATCTGCTTCTTGGTCGGATAGCGCCGCTCAATCCGTGATTCACGCTACAGGTTTCCTCAGGCAATATTTCTAATCCCGTAATCGAAAAAGGTTGGCCGTTAGCGCGCTTCTTGTTGGGTGATGTACTGTCCGTGATTCCTGACATTCCTAACCCTGGTGCTTGCCAAATACGCAACTCTCCTTACAGGTTATAGAGCTTCGCCGCGTTCTCGCCCATTAATTTTGTCTTCAACGCGTCCGACAAATCTTTGCGGCCCCTCACTTCCTCGACGGTGTGCGGGAACCTGGAGTCGCTGTGGTTGTAATCGGTGGCAAAGACTAAGCGCTCGGCGCCGACGAATTCGGCGACGTAGGGCAGCATCTTTTCGTCCATCTCGAACGCACAGAACATCTGCCCGCTTTTCATGTATTCACTCGGCGGCTTGGTAAGCCAGGGCACGGTCGGCTGGAGAAACTCAAAGTGCTCGTCGAGCCGTTCCATCCAGTAGGGTACCCAGCCGCAGCCGGCCTTCATGATAGCGAATTAAGCCCAGATTTACGCCGCGGCGTTTGCGCAGAGGATTGTTTTTCGTCAAGTGCTCTTGTTAGGAAATCAACGTGTGAATCCAGCTCGTCCTCGTGTTTATTTCCCGCCCCGGCATAGAAGTCACATCCCGACTCCCAGTTTCTGCAGCAGGGACAACTTCCGTAATTGCGCAATTGCGCAACTACGCAACTGTCGCCGGAGGAATCGGGCTTGCCTTGATGGAGGATGGTAACGGGACGAGAATATCGCCCATCAGCGAAAGGAAGAGACAGTCGGCAAGGATGCCGCTGGGAAGCTTGATGGATCTTAGGGTCAAAGAGGAGTCTGCTGGGGTTGGGATTGATCAACTACGCTCTAGGCCCGAGATGAAATGTCGCGGAATAAGGGTTATAGTAATCATCGTGGCCGACCTGGGTCGTGAGACGGGCCTGCCAAGAGTGCGTTAGTAACGACGCTGGTAGCGAGAAGTCTATGAACGAACGCATCAAGCCTCGCGCTGTGATTCAAAAAATCGTCGAGAGGTTGGTTGCCGAGTACCCGCCTCAAAAGATCATTCTTTTTGGCTCTTACGCCTACGGGCAGCCGGATCCCGACAGTGATATTGACCTCTTGATCATCAAAGCGACGGGAGAACGTTTTCTTGAGCGGCTGCATACGGTGCGCCGAGTAACCGGGGGGACCCACCCGAGCGTTCCGTTCGATCCGATAGTCTTAACTCCGACAGAGATGGCGGACCGTTTGGAAGCCGGAGACCAATTCCTCAGGGAAATTCTCGATAGGGGTGAAGTCCTCTATGCCGCCTAAGGAGTCTCGTTATCCGAACGATTGGCTCGCTCTTGCCGAGAAGGATCTCCTGCGGGTAACAAGGTCTCTCCGTGACAAAGACCCGGAACTGGCGGCATTCTGCCTTCAGCAGGCGGTCGAGAAATTTCTTAAGGCGTATCTGCTTTCGAAGGGTTGGAAGCTCCGCCGCATCCACGATCTCGAGGCGCTTCTTGACGATGCCATGGCGCACGATCCTTCACTAGATCAGTTTCGCAATAGCTGCCAAAAGATCACGAACTACTATGTCGTGGAGCGTTATCCTCTAGCGGTTGAAGTTGAATTTACGGCGGACGAAGTTCGAACTTCCCTTGAATCGGCCGGTCAACTGATTGAAAAACTTCGCAGAGGCATTCCGTAGCGTGAAGCGTTGGGACCAAACCGCGGCACAAAAACTTGCTGATTTTATCTGCGATCTGGATAACCGGCAGGTGCCGGTTGATGCCTTTGCGCGCTGCCGAGATCTGCTATTAGACCAACTGGGCTGCCAATTGATCGGCGCCAGCATGGAGTGGAATCAGCCCGTATATCGGTTTGTCAAAGAGACCAAAAGCGGCGGCCCGGCTCGAATCATCAAGTATGGCGATCGCGTACCGCTCGATGATGCCGTCCTTGTGAACGGGACCTTCGCTCAAGGGTGCGAGCTCGATGACTATTACGATCAAGGCGGTGGTCATCCGGGCGCTGCGTCGGTGCCGGTCATTCTTGCCTTGGCACAAAAGCGACGGGTCAGCGGATCGGAATTGATCACGGCTATGGTTGCCGCCTACGAGGTCGGCTGGCGGGTTGGCCGCGCCCTGCTGCCGGAGTTAATGCGGCGCGGTTATCACGCGCAGAGCACCGTCGGCGTATTTATCGCGGCTGCCGCAGCCGGCAAGATTCTTTGCCTCAACCCAGTACAGATGACTCACGCGCTGGCTATCGCGGGCAGTCACGCTGGCGGCACCATGGAGTTTGACCAAAGCGGCGGCGAAGTGAAACGGCTCCATAACGGCATGGCATGCTGCGGCGGGCTTCGTTCAGCTCTGTTGGCGCAGATGGGTCTTACCGGGCCGCCGACGATTTTCGAGGGTGAACGCGGCATTCTTAAGGTAATGTCGGGTGGATGCAACGTCGAGCCCATCGTCAAAGATCTCCAACCTGGGAGCGGCAGTTTGGCCCTGTATCATGCGGCCATGAAGCGTTTTCCGGTCAATGCCAGCCAGCACTCGCCAATTGAGCCGCTCGATAATTTAGTCAGGGCAAACAACATCCAACCTATACAGGTTGCCAAGATCGAAGTCGGGGTGAATGAGGGCATTTTGCTGCACGGCGGTACGATCTATCAACCCAAGGAAGTTGTCGAAGCGCAATTCAGTTTGCGTTTTTCCCTCGCGCTGCGATTGCTCCAAGGCAACAACGACTTGCGGCATTATCTGGATCCCGCTATGTGGGAAAATGCAGCGATGTTAGACATCGGGAAGAAAATCGAGCTCCACGGCGATCCAACCGCAATTGGCGCAAGGCGCTTTGCCTGTCAAATGAGGATTCATCTGACAGATGGACGAGATGTCGCCGGTTCTTTGGCGGCGCCGAAGGGAAACTACAATAATCCTTTATCGGCGGATGAGATGCGGGAGAAATTCTTTAGACTCGGCGCCAACGCTCTGCCGCGAGAACGACTCGATGAGATCGTCAAGCGAGTTGCGGTGATTGAAAGGCAAGATGACATTGCGCCTCTGGCGGAGCTTTTAAGCATGCCCGCGGCGGATTAAAATTATTCAAAGACTAACCAAAGGTATTTGAACTTCGGAAACGAAGAAAAGATCGGAAAAACCATGTCTCTCGCAAAGACGCAAAGACGCGAAGTTCAGAGAATTCGGAAGATATTTTTAACTTTGCGCCTTGGCGCCTTAGTGGCGCCGCAGAATTAAGTTCACAGATTGTGAGCGGTGTCAGTCTTCATTAGAGTGATTTTATTGTCTCTGCTTCCCGACAATCCATACTTACGACGCGTTGAACCGGCTGCCCTGAGTGGGACGGCAAGTGGGCAAGTGGGACGTAGGTCCGAAGAGTCCGTTGTTTGGCTCGAGAGATTGCTGCGAGTGTCGACGCAGAGCGTTTTGAGACGGGTCAATCAGAAACGGGCGGGAGGCGAAATCCTTTTGGTGATAATGGACTTTTCGGACCTAAGTCCCTCTAGTCCAACGAGCTGGTCTTTCCATCGGCTTTCGTACCAGGGTTGCTTTTCGAGGGTGCTTCGTACATCGACACTGGTCGACGGGATTTCAAGGCGCAGGATTTGATATGCGATGGGATCGCTCAGCATGTGACTGGGCCGTTTGCCGCCGCGTTCGGCCGCAACGGCGCGCTTCACGCATAACAAGCGCGCTTGTGACGGTCGAATGCACACAGAAAAACTTTATCTGAGGATTGTTGCGATGGTTCCGGACAAAACCCAACCGCAACACTGGGTAGATCACCTTCAGGGTGAAGGGATTGCTGGGTCGGGAAAGATTCCGCAGAATGCCGCACGCGAGGACAGGAAGGACCGTGAGCGGTCCTTCCTGCCGAGGCGAAAAGATTATCGTGTCGTGGTTGTCTGCCCGCCCCAAACGAATCCGAGACCGATATTTGCGATATGGTTGCCGCGAGTCCGGTTGTTCTCCGCAGACCTAAATGAATGGAAGTACCATTCATAGCGGTAACCGATGTTGAGAAAAGTTTGTCCGGTTAGAAATAGTTTCAGACCGGCGTTAGGTCCAAAGGTTCCGGTTATCTTTTGATCATTCCACACGATCCCGCCCTGAACACCGAGGTACGGCACAACGATGTCGGATATCTTGAAATTGTAAAGCAAAAAAGGCGTTGTCGTTGCGACCCAAAAGTCTCGCGCGCCGTCGATGAAGTTGTAGTTCAGCGCCTGGCGAAACCCGATTTCCCACCCCGGCGTCAAGTAGTATCCGTATGAAAGATCCGCGTTGAAGTTGCCGCTGTCGGACCCTTGCGCATGGAAGAAGCCGGCCGCGACTTGGACTTCGTTCGAACCAACACCGGGTGCGGCATGCACGGTCGTAATGGACAACGCGCTGAGCGCGACTCCCGCGATCAGCGCCAACAATGGTTTCGCATTTCTGCTCATAGCTACACCTCTTTCTGCCCGCAATCGGGCCAAATTTTTTCTTCTACGCGTTCCAACAAGCGTGATGCCAGCAGTAACGAGCAACTGATATCAGCGAGATTGTCCTGCGGTTCACTTCTGAATCCTCTCATCCACCCAGTGCCTCGCGAGTTTCAGGCCATATATAGCATCCTTATTACGCTTAAACAAGGAAATTCTATGCGCGTGCGTAATTGCGCCGGTTGCCGTGGTTGGAGCAACGTGTGGGAAATCTTTGTTGCCCCCGTTTTCACGAAACAAGATCGAAATATCTTCAGTACGAAAGTTTGCCTCACGCAAACATTCAATTCCCTCCGTCGACCGCCTCTCGCGTCGTGTAAACTCCAAAAGCAGCAGTATTTTTAGTCGCATATTCGATCCTGCTTTGCGCTCGGACTGGACTTCAAGGAATAGCCAAAGCCATGCCAGCGCAATATATAACGAAGTGGACGCCGGGACGTTCTGTTTGTCCCGGTAATGAAACAAAGCCTGCAAATTATGATGCACTAATGGGACAGTGCATGAGCGGTGTCAGGCTTCATTAGAGTGATTTTATTGTCTCTACTTCCCGACAATCCATACTTACGACGCGTTGAACCGGCTGCCCTGGAGGCTCGAGGCGCTAAACGGGACCACTGGGTTTAGTTACGATGCGAACGGCAACCTGCTTAGCGTCACCGACCCGCGGAGCAACGCGACCCCATATGCGTACGTCACCATGGATGGGCTGGCGACGCGCGTCGATCTACTGACGAGGAGCGAGAGCTATCAGTACGATCTGGCCGGCGACATGACGCAGCTCATGGACAGAAAAAGCAAGGTGAAAAAGTGTGGGAGGCAGACAAATATTTTACCGGCTGTCGCTGTTGAGCGCGCTACGCGGAGAGTTTGATCTCGATCTCGGCGCCGAGGGCGCGGGCGACTTTTTTGCGGGAATTCGGGGGAATTCGGGGGACATAATACTAATTTCCCCAGGGACTGGAGTCAGGCTTTGGTTTCTAGACAATCTTGGCAGAGCGATGCCATCCGCTTCCTGGTCGGATCGTGATGCGTGACGCTCAATCCGTGATTCTCGGCACCCCGTTACCGCTGACAATCACGTTCGCATCCGAGAAAATCGCTGAGGTCTTTCGTAACAATTTTCCTGCTTGGCAAATAGTTTCTGAGTATCCCACTAATTCCAAATCGAATTGACGTCCGTCATATTTGCGCAATTCCGTAACTATGCAACTCTCCTTACAGGTTATAGAGCTTCGCCGCGTTTTCGCCCATTAATTTTGTCTTCAACGCGTCCGACAAATCTTTGCGGCCCATCACTTCTTCGACGGTATGGGGGAACTTGGAGTCGCTGTGGTTGTAGTCGGTGGCGAAGACCCCGCGAGGAACTCCGCTTGACCCTTGAGAGATCTAGTTGCTATTTTGGTGGCTACATGGGGAGGCCTTATGCCCAAGTATGCAACGGTCCGGGAGCTCAAGAACCAGACGACGGCCTTGATCCGCGAGGTTGAAAAGGGGAAGCCGATCGTAGTCACGCGGCGAGGAAAACCAGTGGTGACCCTCAATCCTTTCGAGCCGCACAACAGAAAAAGCCCGTATCCCACCACCGCATTTGATGCGCTAAGGAAAACGATTCTCGCCAAATATCCTCATCTGGCAAAAGAAGCGCCGGAGCAGGCGAGGCGAGAACTGGAAAAAACGACGAGAAAGATGCGGCGCTCTCTCCGTTTTAAGAGCTGGCGTGAAATGGAACGGTTTGCCAAGGGCGATCGCTATGGTTTTGCTTCGCTCCACCCATCCTACAAGAATCCATAATCGAAGAACCGTAGGGTGGATGGAGACGTCACGCGCCGATACCCACCGTATCCTGGTCACCACGACCGCGAAGGAATAGTTTCGACAGGAAAGGAAACTGTATGAAGAAGCATAGTTTAAAGATTCGCACTCGGCCGTCGCGAATGGTGTCCATCCGAATCCCCGAGCGTACCCTTGACTCCCTCAAAGAAGTTGCCGGTCACAAGGATATGGGTTATCAGGCCTTGATTAAATTTTACGTCGGGCAAGGACTGCGCGCTGATCTAGCAACCCGCCACTCGCAGCGCGTGATCGACGCGACGACCCGAATACTACACCGTCACCTAAAGTCCCCGCGAAAGGTCGTTTCCATCGTCAAGGAGATTAGGAAGGTTGCCCGATAGGGGGACCTCGCTTCCCAGGAAAACTCGTCTAAGGGGTTTTGTCCGTTTTCCCCCTGCATGATTTTTCTCACCGAACCTGCCCCGGAAACAGCTTCGATGCGTAGTCGCGGTTGACCTCGCGGATCAGGCTGTTGTCGAAGAAACGTTTTGGGTCGAGCTCGGCGGCTTTCGGCACCGTCGATTGTTCAAGGACGACCTTGATCGCCTCGGGATCGACGGCCATGTCCTTGTTCCAGGACTTTAATCCTCCTTGATAGCTGTCCTCCAAGAGTTTCGGGTCGGTGATCTTGCTCGATTGGGTGAGAATCTTGCTCGCATAGGCAGGATCATCGATGGCACGCTTGATGGCGTCGAGATAGCCCATCAGGAAAATTTTCACCGTGTTGGGGTTTTTTTGCGCGAATGCTCTGGCCAAGCCCGTGCCGGGGCCAATGATTTTTAGACCGCGCTCGTAGTAGTCAACGATCACTGGAAAACCCTTGCTCCGTGCCATTTCGCTCTGCGGCGGGGTCACAATCACACCGTCGGCATTTCCCAGTAGGAAAGTCGACAGCGCGTCGGGCGGGCCCTTGTGGTACAGGAGCTTGATGTCCTTGCCAATTTCCATGCCATGTTCTTTCGCGGTCTTGCGGACAGCGATTTCGCCGAAGGCGCCGACCGAGGTCGTCGCCACGGACTTGCCGCGTAAACTGTCGAAGGTCGTCAATCCCTTTTGGCCGAATAGAACCAGGGTGCTGCGATCGACGCTCGCGGCGACGTAAATAAGATCCGAGCCCGCCACGTTGGCGTGGATGATCGCCGTGCCGCCTTGATAGATGTCCACCTGACCGGAGAGCAGCGCCTGCGCGGACGCGGTGGCGCTGAGCACGCTGATATTGATGGTCACGCCGCGTCTCGCGAAGTAACCGGCTTCGTTCGCCAGGAATATCGGCAGGTAGAGCGGCCCGGTGGCGGCGATGGCGACTTCGAGGCGGTTCTTTTCGGGCTTCGGCTCGGCCGCCGAAGATTTCTCCGTGGCGAGAAAGGCAAAAACTATCGCCACCGAGACTCCCAGCATTTTTCGGACGCATTTTCTTGTCATGGGGTGTGTTTACCTTTCCTGGTGAACTCGCGGTCAGCGGTGGGGAAGCATCTCTTCGCTCGAGCCTTCGATTCGGTTTGATACAAGGCCGCCGCGCTCTTGTCAACGTGTGTTTGTTTTGGCCGCCGTCGGCTACGAGATCGCGCTGCAGCTCAAGGAGATTTTGAAGTAACAGAAAGACCTCTCACTGCGCGATCCGATGGCGCCGGCGATTTTTGTTTTTGACTGCTCACCAACACCACTGAGCCGATGATCAGCCCGGCGGCGAGCAGCGTGCGCAGGGTTATCGGTTCGTCGGCCAGAAAAAATCCGAGCAACACCGCCACCAGCGGATTGACATACGCGTAGGTAGCGACCAGCGGCGTCGGCGCCACGCGCAAGAGCCAGGCGTAGGCGACGAAAGCGCAGGAGCCGATTATCGTGAGATAAACCAGCGCCAGAGCGGAGCGCTGGGAAACCGCGGCGGGGTCGAAGCTGCTCCATTCGCCGAGAGCCAAGGCGATGATGACCTGCGCGATGCCGCCGGAAAACATCTCCATTCCCGCGGCGAGAAGAGGCGAGGCGGGAAGCGGCGCGGTTCTGCCGTAAAGCGATCCGATCGCCCAGAAAATCGAGGCGAGCACCACCGCCGCGGCGCCCGCAAGGTTCATCGCGCCGGCGTTGGCCGCGCTCCAACCGATGAGCAAGGCCGCGCCACAAAAGCCGATGAAAATGCCGAGGGCGGACTTGAGGCCAGGCCATTTGCCACCCGGACGCAGCGTATCGATGAGCGCCATCCACAGCGGAACGGTGGCAACCAGGAGCGCGGAAAGGCTCGATGGTATGAATTGCGCAGCCCAGACAACGCCGCCGTTGCCGCCGACCAGAAGGAACAATCCGATGATCGCCGCATTGCGCCATTCGAGCAACGTCGGCTTGGTGTCGCCCGCGGCGCGGCGCCAAACAAGCAGGCAACCGCCGGAGACGATGAAGCGGGCCGCCGCCATAAGAAAAGGCGGCGTGGTTTCGACGGCGAAGCGAATCGCGAGATAGGTCGAGCCCCAGACCAGATAGACCACCGTCAGAGCCGACCAGACCGCCAAGGGCGAAGCGCGATATTCGTTGGAAGGAGATGCAGGCTGGGTCACGCTAAGGCGCCTTCCAGTTCAAGCAGCCAGCGTTTGGCCTTGAGCCCTGACCCCCCGCTGTAACCGCGCAAGGCGCCGTCGCTAGCGACGACGCGGTGGCAAGGAATGACGATGGGGACCGGATTGCGCGCCAGCGCCTGCCCGACGGGCCGGCTGGAGCGCGGCCGGCGCATGGCTTCCGCGACCCGATGATAGGTCCATACCTCGCCGGGGGCGATGCGGCAGGTGACTTCAAGCACAGTTTTCTGAAACGGTGTTAACGTCGAAAGATCGACGGGCAGATCGAATCGGCTCCGCTTGCCGGCGAAATACTCGCTAAGCTGCGCCATGACGCGTTCCACCGACTTCGGGTTTTTTTCCAGGCGCGCGCGTGGATCGAAGCGATCGAGAAATTCCGCTTCACCACGGCCAAAATCCACGGCGCAGAGTCCCTGGCCGCTCACGGCGGCGTAAAGTCTCCCCAACGGGCAACTCATTTCGCCCCACTGGATCAACGGCGCCTCATCCGTGAGCCACTTGCTGAGCCTTGCACGCGAATGGGCGAGAGCCGTCGGCGCGGGATTGCCGAGCGCGCTGCGCAACTTTTTTACCACCGCATGATCGGTTTTTGGGATTCGTGTCGTCATCGTTACTTCTCCATTGTTACTTCTCAAGAGCCAGACGCAAGCGGCGAATCGCCTGGTAGACGTTGGCCCGCGCGCTCTCCAGCGAGCAGCCCAGAACCTGCGCGATCTCTGGATAGTCCAAGTCCTGGAAATAGCGCAGCGTCACGCAAGCTTTTTGCTTAGCCGGCAATTGATTCACTAATAAGCGCAGCCGTCGATCGATCTGCCCCTGGGATGCCGCAATGTCGCTCGCGCTTCCAAGCGCCGCAGCCACGCTCGCCAACGCAGCTAACTTTCGACGTCCGCCTTGAATTTGCCGCAACCGGCTGTAGGCGCAGTGGGTGGCGATCTTGTAGAGCCAAGCTCTGTGATTGGTATTAGCCCGCAGGCGCGAGAAATTTCGGTAGGCGCGCAGATAGACCTCCTGGACGAGATCTTCCGCATCCGTTTTTCTATCGCTGCTCCGATCGCCCGCGAGCAAGCGCCACGCGTAAGCAAAAATCTCGTCGTGATGTCGTTCGATCAGTTCCTCGAAGCGGAGCGCCATGCGGTGATCCTAATGTCCCGTCTCAGAAATTCGCGACAAAATCCTCGCCTCACTCCGCCCAAAAATCTCCCCTTCCCCTCTTTTCCAAAGAGAGGTTAAAGTCCTGCGGACGAAATTCCCCCTTTGAAAAAGGGGGATCAAGGGGGATTTGAGTGCGACTTTAGCAGATGCCATGATTTGGAATTCTTTAGTGAACTTCTCAGGCACGACACTAGCCGTTAACGGTATAACCCCGAACGGGCCGCTTTGTGAAATCGGTCGGAGATAATTCTCAAGAATGTAAGTCTGCGCGGCCTTGCAGGCCCAAGGGACACAGGCGGGAATGCGCGCCCCGATGGGCTCCTGGCGCGGCGCCTGAAATCGGAGTCGCCAATCACGCGTCGGGCGACATGTTTTTCTTTTTCAGTTCTTCGATGACATTGGCGGTCTTTGCGAGCGCGCCGGCGCCCATGCCCTTGAGCACGTGAGCGGCTTTGGTGAATTGGATGTCGTCGTAAGACACGACTTCGATGCGGTTGCCCCAGGGGTCGCGGAAGTTGAGCCGATCGTTGATGCTCTTGATGCCGAGTCTTTCCAGGGCGCCGAGCACCGGCTCGCGGTCATCGACGACGAAGCCGAAGTGGCGCTTGTCGTCCGGTCCCTGGGTCTTGCCGAGAGCCAATTGGATGAACTGGTCGCCGAGATCGATGAAGGCGTTTTGATCGGTCTTGCGACGCAGCTTGAAGTCGAAAATTTTCCCGTAGAATTCCAGTCCCTCGTCCAGATCGCCGACCTCCAGGACCACATGATTGATGCCCAACGCGCGCGCCTTTTTTTCGTCGCTCATGGTAACCCTCCCTGGACTGACTTGTTTGCCCGATGCGCTTCGGTGGAAAAGATACTCACTCTATTATTCCTTATCGCGGATCGGAACAAGAGCGGGATGGCGATCGAAGGTCGGGATGCGGTACTTTGCGTTGCGACGGGTACAGGTTGTCAAAAATGCGAGGTCAGACCTTGGGGTCTCCCCCTGAGTCTCCCCCAGAGCTCTCGACAAGGCGTCGAAATGGTTTTATAGTATGATCATAAACCCGCACGTTGCCTACAAAATCAAGGCTAAACCGTTAGGTCGTCAATACCTGGGTAAGTGGTCTTTGACTTTGATCAGGCAGATATTTTCGGGACCAAAACTGTCGGAGCAACCGCTATATTTTAACCGGCTGTTTGATAGTGTTGAGTATGCTGAGGACTACGGACGACGTTGGATATCACTCGCGGTTAAAACGATTATCTAGTCTATGTAAGTGAGTGGTGCGTCTCGTGGATAAAATCTGAAGCACCCGTGATCCAATTCAGCCGCATTCAGCTGCCTTAATGCACAGTCTTTGACTTAATCACACCTACGGCATGCATCGCTCGACCAATTTCCCGACGGCACTCTCGAAGTAGCGCCACACGCTTCGTATCCAGGTCAGTATCTACTCGGACGAAGCGTCCGAACGCTCGGGACGCTCCTTCAAGAGACTCAACGAGCTGGTAGCTACACACGCCGGCAACTACGATGGCGTGACTCCTCGAAAACACGTCGTCAATTTGGTCATTTGAGATCGTAAATCGATCGCCAGCCATGCGTGCAGGAAAACCGAATGCGCCTGCCCGTGGATTTCCATGTTTTACCGAGGAAAGAAGCTCAAAGTAACGCTGCTTGGCCTCTCTTATTTTAGGGTCCTTTGCCCAGATATCATTGATCTTTTCTTTGACGGTCCAGGGAGCTTTTTGATCGGAGGCATGCTTCAACCATTTCGAGCCTCGGGCAACGGTATCGCCGATATAAAGGACATCGAGGCACAGCTCGAATTGAGTGAGACCAATCACGCTGGCCTCGGCTGTAAAGCCACTGCGGAGCAAGAGTCCGATAGCGTCGTGGTGGCGTATTGCGCGCGATAGTATTAGAAGTGGGACGAAGAAGAGTTGATTCACGGGTTGGCCTTTTGCTAGCCGGATGTGAGTTTCCAGAAATTCCGCGCAAAAATTCCGAGCCTTCTGCGCGAAGTCCAAGAGTTCGTCGATCAAAGGGTCCATGACGCTCTTTCATTCTGGCGCTGATTAAAGCGAGCGTGTACGAGGGGGAGAAAGAATAGGCATTACTTTACTGCATGTGTCAACGCAAGGTTTGTTCCACATTCAGTAATATTGCTTGCGATTCCCGGTAACCGTTCGTCACACGGGTTTTGGTCGAGCCGTGTTTAGCTTTTGATACGCGAAGGTTCCCCGGACGCCCTGCACATAAAAATAAATGAACACCAGAGCGAGACCGAATCCGGTTTTCCTGCCAGTTTCGATCGCATATAGCAATTGCTGGGCTACATACCAGAGTAGGACGACTACCGCACAAGCTCTGCTCTTTCGGTATATTCCGTATGCCAGACCGAACGTGGCCCCTGCGGACAGCAACTCCCAACCGGTAACCCAGTCGTCGAAGGGGTTCCGATCGCTTGTGACAGCAATGAGAGCAACAATCACGGTAAATATTCCCGACACGGTAGCTGCTATCCAGGCGTTTCGGATAGCTCGTCTAGCCTTCTTTTCGTCCATTGTGTCCCACTGCGGTGCAAAAGAGAATAAAGCTGTTGAATCAACGGAACAGGGTATCGTGTAGCCTTTTATCGCAAAAGCCCGCAACTAATCAAGCTCTGTGTTGGTGGTGCCGGGAAGACGGAGGGATAAATGGAGTTCGACTAAAACGCGGAGAAAACTCGAGGGAAGAAACTTTAGCCCTGTATCAGTACAAAGCGACAGTGTGAGAATATGCCGCCGCAAATTCCCGCGAATACAGCGCAGCGTAAGGCTTACTCCTGCGGCTTAAAATCCAACATCCCCTGAAACTCCAGCCCTTCGATCTCTTGTAGCGTTTTTCCGGCGATGCCCTGGAGGTCGCCGTACATGCCGACAGTGGCTTGCATGACGCCGTCGATCTGCTCATCGCGCTTGGCCCATTGGCGCGTGATCGCTTTCTTTTCCGCGTCCAAGTCCTTTTTCATGGAAGTGAAGGCCTCAACAATCGCTTGAACTCGTTGGCGAAAGCGCGGCCCACCCGGATAATCGAACATGCGCGGCCTTAAACCCTTGGATCTTGTGCTGCCGTTGATCACGGGAATCCTGTTGTTTCAGAAATTGGCTGGGTTAGGAGCGCAAAGCTTTATCGCGCAGGGTTAATCTTGTAAACTTACTCATGTTGGGGGCAGGTAGTCCGACTGGCATGGCACAACCGAGCAAGACACAAATTGACCGTCTGGGCGATCGCTTAAAAAAAGGTCCTGCAGAGAAATCCGATCTGATCGCGTTAGACACGTGGCGGCGATCATTCGGTCCAGCTTATGATAGTGTCGTGCAAACGATTCGCGATCAACTAAAACTGAATCCTAGCGGCAGGCCGGCCAAGTCCACAAATTCATTGGTCGAAAAGCTCAAACGGGAGAGCATTCGGCTGACACAGGTGCAGGATATTGCCGGGTGTCGGGTGGTCATACGTAACGTCCCGGAACAGGATCGGGTGGCGGTCTCTTTGGCGGGTACCTTTTCAGGAGCATCGATTGTGGATCGTCGAGAAATACCAACCTACGGCTATCGGGCTGTGCATATCATCGCGGATGTTGCTGGGAAACTGGTAGAAATCCAGGTAAGGACCGAGCTCCAGCATATGTGGGCAGAACTATCTGAAAAGTACGCTGATATATTTGGTTCGGAAATCAAATACGGTGGCGGTGCGTCGGAGATTCGTAAGCATATGGAAATCATTTCGGAGTCCGTAGCGGAATATGAAGAAACCGAGCGAAAATTTGCCAAAGTGACGAAATCCGATAAGGTTAAGGATATACAAAAGACGATGGATCTTCTCAGAAAAGAGCTTGCCAAGTTGCTGGACGAGGAATTCGCGTTCATCAATCTTATGAAGGGGAAAGAAGAATGATTTTCTTAATCCATTACAACCGATCCGCAGGGGAGATTGTCAGGCTAAAAGAATTCGATGATTCAGAACGAAGCAGAGCTGAAGATGCCCGACTCGCGCTGGAACTGGAACTGATCGGCAAAAAGGACGGGGACGAGGTCTGTTTGCTGGAGGCGCGCAGCAAGGAAGCGTTGCGACTGACGCATCGCCGTTATTTTGAGAGTTTGAGAATGCTTACTGCTTCGGGCAGTAGTACTGTGGCTTCGCTCGATAAGCCGTGAAATTGGCAGCCGCCTGTAGGGCCAATTCACGCCTCCTGGGTGACTTGACCTTGAGTGGATTACCAAAGAAGAGGGGCTTTGTCGCGAAACCGTCGGTAAGAAGTTAGCCGGTCACTGCGCCACGGTCTCGTTGAAGAAGTGGTCAAATTGTAAAGAAATAAAATCCTGACCCCGTGACCTACTTTTCACTTTTTCCGTGGATCCACGGAATCCGGTAGACAGTAAAGTGTCACCATTGAAAAGTGAACCACCTTCCAGGCTTCATCGAATACTGTAACCGAGTATCCTCGATCGCTCAGCCGAAAATCTGACAGCCCCGCGGAGAATACATCGCGTGCACGCGAGATGTTGTCCTGAAGGGCGATTCGGCACCCTGCTTCTGTCTCAGACGCATCAATAACCCTCCAACCGGCCCCCAGCGGGTCACTTGACGCAGTCTCGCTCCACAGCACCCACGCAAACAGGAGTTTCCACAGGATCTTGCGTTCTCGGGTTTTGCTCATGACTGCTGTTTTCTCAAGAAACCTGTCTGAAGTGCGTCGGTCTGTTTCATGTAGAGACGTTCCTCCAATGTTCTTTGTAGAAATTCAATTGAGTTGTCGTACTTCGCCACAATCGCTTTACCGGCTATGTTGGATTTCATGGTAAAAAGATTCTTCAACGTAGGATTTTCTTCTTGTATGTCAAACCAATTCCCGACAATACATGCCGGCAGTCTCTTAACCAGGTTTTCCTCCGTCTCAACGTACGGAACGTCGGTGTAAGCATAATTGCAGTATTTGCCGGTGAACTGTCCGGATCGTCTCAAGTTATTTTCAGCACTGGGGCATAAGACGAAACCCAGCCAATTCTGCGCTTCACCATATCGGTGAGCTTCGGTCAAGGCTTTGCCAAAGAACACATACTCCTCTTTATCGACGTAAAATTCACCGAGAGAAATTGCTCCTCGTGCTGGAATACCGACGTCAATTAAAAAATAAAAAAACCAGCGACATATATGGTCTAACTCGCTCCATGATGACAGTGATCGATCATCCGTATAGAAAACAAAAGTGTCCGAGAACCATGCGTGGTCAACACATTGCAGAGTTATATTGCGTCTCTTAACTTCATCAATCGCCTTCGCGTAAATGGAGAATATCTTCAGGTGCTCTCCGGTCTCAATGAGTTTCTCGGTGCCTAGAAAATCGAAATAACCGAGCCATCGGGTTCTAGCATTGTCGGGGTTATATCGAACGTCAGTTATCACGTGGCCAGTTGTCATATCGTCCGTCTTTCGATCGATTCGAAGGTCGTTGGGGAAAGTCGTTCACAGATCATAGGCAACGCAGCGCGTCGAGGCAGGTAAAACAGGGCGCAGATATCGCACTTCAATTACTGATTGTAGGCATTCAGCTTTCGTTTGTAAATGCAGCCTCTCCGCAAGAAATTAGGTTGTCGTAGTTCCCAATATCACGTCAGTTCACTCCTCCGGCTTAAAATCCAACATCCCCTGAAACTCCAGCCCCGATCTCTTGGAGCGTGTTTCCAGCGATGCCCTGGAGGTCGCCGTACATGCCGACGGTGGCTTGCAAGACGCGGTCGATCTGCTCGCCGTGCTTGGCCCATTGGCGTGTGATCGTTTTTTTTGCGCGTCCAAGTCCTTTTTCATGGAGGAGAAGGCTTCAACAATCGCTTGAACTCTGTGGCGGAAACGCGGGCCGGTGAGATAGCCTTAGGCCACCTCCATCTTGGTTTGCTACCCTTCGGAAGCTTGGCGCACGGCGGCGATTTCGATTAAGGATTGACGCAGCGAAATGGAGCCGAGGCCTTTTTGATCCTTGCGGATGATCGGATCGAGCCGGCATTAATTCAAGCCGACTCCAACGCCCCCCAAGCACGAGGTTAGAAACGATTTAGACTGAGCCGGTTATCGATGCGGTCACACGCGAATCGACGCATGTAGTCTTCCGCTTCCGTTTTGGTCGTGAAACAGCGTTGACTGGCAAATTCGACGTTATGCCCGTCAATAAAGTCGATATGGCCTTTCCATGTCCACAAGTCCGTATCCCGGTCTCGCTTCAGCATCCCGACAAAGGTCTGATTACGGTGAGAATCGGTGACTCGGTATCGGGATCGTTGTTCATTATTGATCATGAATATCACTCTAGTGCTTGGGGAGCGCCATAGCAAGCATTATTTCGCAACCCACCTCAAGAAAATCGCCTCCTCAACAGAATCTGTGGGTGAATACGGGTTCGGGAAGACGTCCGAGTTCGTGATATAGAGCCGTTTCGAGGACTTCGTAGGTTCGAAAGCCGCGGGCTTTTCTGATGGCGAGTTTGGCGTTGGTGTTCATTCCCTCGACGACGCCGAGTGCGATCTCTCCCTTGGCGGCGAACCAGTTCAGGAGAAGGGGGCGGTGCTTGCGTAGAGTCTTGGCGAAGCGCTTCATTGGCTCCAGACGCGATCGCATCGCACGGGTGCACCACTTGTCCAGGAACCAGCCCGCCCAAGTGGCGCTCGAGTAGGTCCAGAAGGCGTCGAAGGATTCCTTGAGCAGGAAGGCACGGACAGTTCGGAGATCGTAGTGCAGGACATCCTTGAGCTTCCGGCGTTGGTCGAGGGTCTGCTTCTCCCTGCGCTTGAGAAAACACCAGCGCGTGTGCTTGAGGATGGGCTCGTAGCCTTGGCGAGCCAGTTCGCGGGCCTCCTGGGCGCGGACCTCATCGACTGCTTTGTTCAGCTTGGCCACGACATGGAAGCGGTCGAGGATCTGGAGCGCTTGGCCAGCCTGTTGCTTGATGACGTCCAAGTACGGCTTCCACATGTCGCTGGCCACAAACTGCAGAGCCTTCGCTCGCCCCTCTCCAAACATCTGAAAGAATGCACGGATTGTCGCTTTCGTTCGATCCTTGCCCACCCACAACAGGCGCCGACTTCCCTGATCGATTTGGTAGACGACCGTCAGGTACTTGTGCCCCTTCCACACCGCTATTTCATCGACTCCGATCGCCGTGACTCGGCCGAGATCGCGGTGCAACAGGCCATACTCCACAACCCAGCGAATCGCGCGATTGACGACGCCCCAGGTCACCCCGAAGATCAGAGCGACTTCACTCCACGAGACGCGACGCGCCCAACGTGCCAGGAACAGCCGGTAGACGTTGCAGCAGCGGTTCTTGCCATCGGCCCACGGGACCTGCTCGGTGCGCACCCCGCACTTCGAACAGTCGATGCGCCGCATGCGGTACACCAAGAACACGACGTACCCCCACAGCGGCACGAACTCGAACAGCCGCGGATGCCGCGCCGTATCGTAGGTTGGCCCACGCCCGCCACATTCTCCGCACTGGCCCAGCGAACCCGCTCTCGGTCGAACAACGACATGAATCTGCTCCCCGACAAACCGAGCGGCGCCGTAGACGAAGTACCTGATCGGATGGCACCGGTTGAGAATGGTCTTGATCGACATGGCGCCAGTATGTACCCTGACGGTTCGAAAGGTGCTGCGCGATGCCTAGCGCCCGACGCCATCCGTCATCCAAGGAAGTGGTCACCCTCATGGAAGGCTGGCCCAAGAGCTGGGCAGGCACCCACGAGGACGAGCCCGTCGGCCGCCGCCTCGTGGCGACTCTGCAACTGTTCATGACTCACCTTCAGCACCAAGGACTCTCCTCCAGGACGCTTCGCCGCCACCTCGACAACCTTTGGCTCATCGGCGGCGAGATCATCCGGCAGCTCGACTACGATCTCGCCCTGCGCGACAAACCAACCCACGCCCTGCTCCTCGAAGCAATCCAAGACGGCGAGGCCCCCTTGGTTCGCGACCTCACGGAGGAGCAGCAGGCTGCCCTCGATGCCACGGCGCGAAAGCTACTCAAGTTCGTCGCTGCATCGAACCCCCGGGCGCACAGCTAACCCACAGCGCGATGGCCGAGGCACGACTGGTTCCCCCCTTGTTTACCCATAGATTTCGCTGGGGAGCCGAAGTTATAGAGGCGGGTGTCAGACCCGCCCCTAGGAAAGAACGTTCGGCAGAAGAGTTTCCAACCGCTGCAGCGGCTCTTCCAGACTCCGGATCGCTTCACTCCAGAATTCCGGCGCTTCGAGTTCGCGGCCCACGGTTC
>JAUYJC010000243.1 GCA_030688735.1 Deltaproteobacteria bacterium | reverse complement strand
CGCGCCGCTTCTTTCAGGTCATCTTCGCTCACGATGTTGTAGCGGTCAAAGACGCTTCTTGTTTGGTGTCCCGATATCGTCATTGCTACCCGCTCATGGACGCCAGCGCGAACCATGTCCCTAACCGCTGTGCGCCGAAAGTCATGCAGTATCTTACCGGCGAGCCCGGTTTCCTTCCGTGCTTTGTTCCACGCTTTACGAAAGTCCCTAATTGGTTTTCCGTCGCGATGGAACACATAAGGGCAAAGCAGGGTAGGCGACTGTCCAGGGATCTCCGCCACCTTCCGCCGTTCCCATTGCCCTCGCATCGCTTCCAACAGTTCGCCGTCAAGGACTATCAGCCGTCCCTTATCGTTCTTGGTTGTGCCAACGTCCAGGCGCACCGTTCGCCCGTTCAAATCAACCTGATTCCATTTGAGCGATAGGATTTCTTGCCTGCGCCACCCCGTATAATACGCGAAAGTGACCACCGGTTTGAAGTACGCGGGAAGCGCGTTCCTAAAGGTCACAAACTCGCCGTGCTCAAAGAACCCCTGACGCGCGTTGTTTTCTTTCAGCATGGGAATGTAGGGCTTCCGGTGAATCTTTTCCGCCTGCAAGCCCAGGTTGAACATGCGCTTCAACGCGGCCAACTCGCGGTTGACGGTAGCGTTCGCGGCGCCACCGGCCAATCTCTGCGCGACATACTTCCTTCTTGATAGCGTCCGTTCCCACGTTATGGGCTTTGCAGTCGCCGAAATAGGCCATTAGCTCGGAGTCCCTTTTCTGGTCTTCGTCGTCAAACCGCTTTATCATCCGCTCCGCTTTGTCTACGCTCTTTCTGCTGTTGACGCGGTAGTCGTTGAGATAGTCCTCCGCCAGCTCTCGGACCTTGACTTTCTCGGCGTCGGGTCCGACAAACCGCCCGGAAACGATTTCGCCGAACCGTTTTTTGAGTAGCTGTCTCGCATCTCTTTCTTTTGTTGATCCGCTCGATTCAGCGTAAGGCTCCCCGTCGCGAGAATACTTGATCCACCATACTGTACCGTGCTGGTAAACGCATCCATCGCCTTTTTTCCTTTTGGCTTTCATTTTTTCACCCCCTTTCTGTGTTCCTTGAGCCACATATCGACGGCTTGGGTTAGCGCCTCGTTCATACTGATACCCTCTTCAATCGCCGCGATTCGCAGCGCCTTGTGGGTTTCAGGATCAAGGCGAAACACTGTTGATTTCATTTCCTTGTCCCCCTTTCTCGCTTTCATATGCTGCTTTGATAGCATGATAGCATAAAGGGAGTCAAGTGTTATTCTTTCGGTCAAGCCATTTTTTCAGCGCCGAGGGCGAAAACTTCCGATATTTGCCGACCATGACGGAAGGAATTTTTCCGTCTCGCGCCTGCGCGTGGAGGTGCCCAACATCGACGCCTAGAATCTTCGCCACTTCTTTCGCTCCGAGTAACGGCTCAAGGCTTCCGTTGCCGGCGTGTTTCTGGATTTCCGACTTGACGGCGCGCAGCTCTTGAATCTGCGTGAGCAAAGTATCCTCCAGCTTATCCAGGCGCGAAAGAGTTTCGACAAGATCCATGTCTGTTTCGCGGGATTATTTATCCCGTGTACCTCTCTTACTTGCTGTTTTCATTGCTCTTTCCTGTGACTGTAACCGCAGTGTCACCAGTCCCGCGCGCCCGGATGCGCCTGTGGCCTTCGCGGCGCGGTCTCTTGACTCACGCTTACGGCGTTTCCCGGAACTTCCGGCCGTTTGGCCGGAGGTTTTTTCTTCTCCCTTGCGCGGCCTTCCCCCTTTACGCTTTTTCGCCTCCTCCGCAATGATCGGCGCCACCGCGGCCATGGCCTCGATCTCGGCAACTGGGAGAGACTTCCAGCCATTGCCCAGGACGCGAAGGCCCAGGTTGCCGTGTGGGATCTCCGGGTATGCGACGCGCCAGAATCCAAGCCTCTCGCCTTTCTCGCCGATCTCGATCACTTCACCGTAAGTCAACATCGCGTCCACCTTCGTCGTTGCCGCCTTCAGCGCCTTTTGAAATTTCCATTGCCCGTTGATACACGTATCAAGTTTTTGCCGGCCTGCTCATCCCTCACAACATTCATCCTTAAGCGGGATGTCCACCGGCAAGAAGCCTTCGAATGTGGCCTCCAGGCTATCAAAGCCAGGGAGTTTCTTAACCTCGCCGTAGCCGCAGGTGTCGGTGATGTCGCCATCTAGGGCTCGCGGAAAATCAATAGTCATCTCCGGCGTGCCTAACATGATTTTCCAATGCGTGGTGAAGCGCAGGATTGTCAGGTGTCCGTCTTTCAAATCAACGGCCAGTTTTTCAGCCAACCGAAGCATTTGTAGCAATCGCCGTTCGTGCCTACTTATCTCTTTGCCTTGGTTCATGCCCGATCTCCCCTCATGCTTTTTTCGATCGTCGCCTCGCCATAGGTGCGCCCATCGGCAAAATGCCGCTCGTCCCACTTTTCGCGGTAAAGCCTGGAGGCGCGAAACAGTCTGTCGATTTGACTTTGATCGCTGCTGTAAAATGCCAGCTCGTTACACAACGCCATGTCGGCTGAAGAGTGCGAGCCGTAACCGTCCACGCTGCCGTCGTAGAGCGCCTTCACCTTGGCGCCGTTCCGGGCGCGAAACGCTTTTTCTAAGAGTTCGCCGTCGCTGACAGTGGATATATTTTCGCGCCGCGGTTTTACTGCTTGCGGTTTTGCGAATACGCGTTGATGGAACGCTTGAATCTCCTCGGCTCGATTCTCGATCGTATGCGGCAAGCCGGCGCGATGATGCCCGGTGATGGTGAGATAACGCGCGCTATCGTACATTTCGATGGCGTCTTTTTTTCGGCCGTTCGGCGGTAGCGTGCCCTTGAGCAAAATTCGAAGCCCGGTGCCCGACGGCGAGAACTCGGTGTAGGTGTTGAGCTGAAATATAATCGCCAATGCCCAGGGTTTTGTTGCCTCGCCAACACAATGATCTAGATCCACGCCCATGATTCCCTGCTCTTTACTAAGCATGAAACCGATACCGTCAAACCCTTTGGGATAACGCTCGATGGCGGAGTCAAACTTTCCCCAGGTTGACGGATCGGTTGAACTCGCATTGATCGCGCCGCCGGTTCGATATGGAACCTTCGTCCATTTTTCGTAGGCCCACTCATAGCGCCATACGACCCAAGCTATGATCGATTTAATCTCGGCCGGAATTAAATCCGGCTTCACTACGAGCGCCGTCGGTTTTTCTGTTGCGTTCATGAGAGTTTCGCCTGCTCCCATGCATGGGCGCACGGTCCATCCCACGCAAGCAAGTAGTCTTTCATCGGGCCGTTTTTATTTTTCAGGCAGAGAACTTCGAGAGTTTTATCCGGGTCGCTCTTGTCGTAGTAGCCCGGCCGATACAGACCGAGAACAATATCGCCCGCCTCTTCAAGCCGGCCGCTGTCACGGAAGTCCGACAGGATCGGATGTTTGTCCTTGCGCATTTCGACCTGACGGTTGAGCTGCGCCGCGGCAACGACCGGGATCTCCCATTGCATGGCAAACCGTTTGAGCGTCATCGCCGCTTGTGTCGTTGCTGCGTAAGCGTCGCCTGGTCGAATGTCCGGCGATTCGATCATGCCGAGGAAATCGACATACACAACCGCGTTGCTTCTCGGCTTGATCTGCTTGAATAGCTTTTCCATTCTCGGCAGGAGTGCATCCGTTGACCAGTCGCCTTTTAAGCTGGAAAGTTTTGGCAGAGCGCCGATAATTTTCTGAATCTCATACTCATCAAGCCGCCGCTCGATAACGTCGAGTAGCCTGATCCCCGTTTCGATCGAGACCAGGCGCGCCATGATGATTGCGATCGACATTTCGAGTGAGAAGAAAAAAACATCGAGACCAGCCTTGAGCTGATTCAGCGCCATGGCCAGCAGGAAGGCTGTCTTTGACATGCCCGGCCGCCCGCCAACGAATGCGATCTCACCGCGACGCAGGCGCCCGAGAGTCTGATCGTGGGATGTAAAACCCGTCGGAACGAAGTCTCTTTCGTCTTGGGCTTCGAGTCGCTTTTCAAACAGCACCACGGCGTCGGCTGTCGATATGAATTTCGGATCATCAAGCAAGGACATTGACAAAACTCCTTTTCGCTACGGGTTCTGGTTTCGCCATCTCGTCTTCCCAGCGTCTGCCCCTTAGCCACGGGCCGGGCATCTTGATGTATGTCCTGTCGGTGTCGGCATTCGCCGCAGCGTACCGGGTGGTCGCCGTCATAATCGTTTCAGTCAAAACCGGGTCGGGATCTAATTGGCACCAGGCTTTCAAGCCATCGGCGCGCGCGTCGTGCCGCGGGTAGGCATCATAAAACCGGGCGAAGGCTTCGAGCTGGGCCGGGTCGGGCCGGCGGGCGGGCCTACTCTTCTTCTTCGGAGAATTATCCACAGCTACTAAGGGCAAACGAGAAGGCACTTCAGTGCCGCTCTTATTCTTATTTCTTTGGTTATCTTTGGAAGGTCTCTTTATGAGACTAGCTAAGAGACTAGCCTGGTCTCTTTCTGAGACTAGGGGCTGGTCTCTCAAAGAGACTAGGTCATTGTCTGAAATTTCGATGTTTAACCGGTACTCACTGGCCTGTTGGCGGCTCGGGTCTCCGGGCTTGATGGACACGAGTTTGCCTAGCTGCTTGATCGACCTGGCGACGCTTCCGTGGGCCATGCCGGTTATATCTTCCAATTGGCTGATGCTTATCCGGTCGGATTGCTTGCCCCATCCGTAGGTGAAACGACAAATGGCAAACAGGAGTTTGGTTGTTCCCGGCGCCAACGTGCGCATGATCTCGTCGAGAATCACGTTTGGGATCGGCGTAAAATTCGGTTTGAGTTTTTTGCTCATAACCCTTCCCGGATCTCCGCGAGCAGGATTCGGTAGCGCCAGGTCGATAAGGCTCCGCCCTCGAAAACCAAGTCGATGAAGTCATCAAGAAGATTTTCCGCCTGTGCGGGGTCGCCGTCACTCGCAGAGAGAAAAACAAAAGCGATGTCGGAGAGTCTTTTCAACTCGCGCCGGTAGTCAGCCTCGGCGATTAGTTCAAAGTCGGGCTTGCGCTCGGCTGTTTCGGCGTGGTAGGAAGTTTCCATACTTTCCTTTTAAGGGTTCGCGCGGCGTTGTCTGGGCAGATTTCGCCGCCGTCCCTTTTTTTTCTTGCGCCCTACGCCGCCGAGGGGGGGGTTGTAGGGTCAGGCTTTCTTTTCTAGACAATCTTGGCAGAGCGACGCCATCCGCGTCTTGGTCGAATAGTGCCGGTAAAATCCGGTTATAAGAGCAGGCTTGAGCCGCGCAGGATCAAAAAGGGGACATTCTTCTTTTTCGTTGCGGTGTCGGTCTCGGAAAAGAAAAATGCGTCACCACGAAGCACACGAAAGGCACGGGCAGCATTTTTATTGGCTCATGGGAAAGCTTAAGCTCAATGGCGATCGTGCAGGATCAGACTAGCAGGCTGCTGAAAAAGACTCATATGCTTCGTTGCGCTCAATCGCCTCGCTACAACGTACTCGCTTAGTACGCCTTCGCTCGTCGATTTTTCGCGCGCCTCGCCTCTGAGATCTTTTTGAGCAGCCTGCAATCCAGGTTTTTCAGCAACCTACTAGAGACCAAGAAGCACGCGCAGGGAGTTTTCCAACTGCTCGAGATCGCGGGTAGAGAGACAACCTAACTGGCGACGGACGAGTTTTGTTTCAATGGTTGATATGGCTGCTTTTATGGCGGAGGGTTTTATAAGACCCGCTGCCCGTCAGTCGCAGGTAAGAAATTCACCAAGCCTGAGAGGAGCAACAACTTGGCTGGTGATAGCCATAATTAGTAAATCGGGGCCTTGCTGCTGGAAGAGATCCACGCTTGTTACCAGAGCAGGGCGTTGTTTGGTCGAGGTTTGATCCGAAAACGGGAATGGAACTATAAGAATATCGCCGTGCTTATAACTTGTCGTAGGCGGCATCTTCGTCATTGTCCCAGATGCGGCTAAACGACGTCTCTGAGAGTTTAGCGAAATCTTTGGTGATTACTGCGGAATTGTCCACGTCTGGAACTAGCACTTGCACGGGAGTATTTGCCGGCAAATCGACCGGTTCTTCTGGAACTATTACGTGCCCATCGTAATGTGCCTTAATAGCTTTCATGAGCGTTGCAATATCTTTTTTAGTCCGGCTCTGCAAACTGTAATGAGCGGTAGGCCCGGGAGTCTGGGTGCAGGGTCAGCATGGGGGGTGCATGGTCAGGCTTTCCTTTCTAGACAATCTTGGCGGAGCGACGCCATCCGTCTCTTGGTCGGATAGTGCCGCTAAAATGCGGGTATAAGAGTGGGCTTGAGCGGTTCAAGGGTTTCAGGCAGTTGTTTTGACTTATTGGCCGATCGATAGCAATACCGCGGACTGAACTTGGCACTGCCCGTCATTGAGACGGGCGTGATTAAAGACAAGCTTGTCATCAAACCCGACCAACCCCTGTTCATTGCCCTTATTGAATAATCACAGATCAATCCGCGTTCTCTAGTTTACCTTGGCAGAGCCCCGGACGTGAGTCCGGGTGGTGTATCGGGTTCCGAAAAGGGCGCGGAGGCGTCATTCCGGCCAACCCCCGCGAATCCGCCAAAGGACGGATTAGCCTCAGGCTGAAGCGGGGAGGGGCGAGCCAGTCAGAAACGGGACAGGCAACTTTTTGGAAGACGAAAAAGTAGCCAGTCCCCAGCTGGGTTTCCGCCCTTCGACGTTGCTCAGGACATGCTTTCGCGGGGACGACGCAGGGGGCACTTTTCGGACGAACAAAGTTCGCATTCTGAGAAAAGCCCTGGACGTTAGTCCCGGGAAATTTATTTTTGTTTCCACCGCGCCTCTTGTCCCAACATCCCCATAGAAATCCTCCCTCCACCACGACTGCTCTTCGTTAAGGGTCAAGCAGCTCGCCGATAAGCCTTTCATCCGCTTCTCTCCAAAGCCATCCCGCCGTAGAGTTTTTTCTCTCCCATCCCCTGTATGTTTGGTTCTTCAGGCTTCCGTGTGGCTCACCGCGGATCAGCCTGGGGCTGATCAGCCACAAGTTTCAAGGCTGAGGCGCGCCCCTCGACAGGGTCGGGACGTGGTGCGGCTGTCGAACCATGGAGGACGCGGAGGCAACATTTTTTAATTCAGTTCTCTGTGAGCTCCGTGTCTCTGTGGTGAAAAAAGATTAGTGATTTGGCTGCGGGTCTGCCGCGCTAGATCCTTCGTGGTGAATACTCCTCCACAGTAAACCAGGAACAACCCCATAAGAAGCAGGAGACATTTTAAGGTGTAATGGCCAGCCCGTGTTGTAGTCGAACTATTTTCGTTTGATCACATGAACCGCCGCGGCCTTGAACGACGCGACCGCGTCGTCTCCCTCATGAAGCTTTAGTTCCAGGAAAGACGGCCGGGTGATCAGAGCGACAAGGCGGCTATCGCCGCATGCCAGCTCGGCTCGGTAGTGCGCGCCCCAGGGGATGATTTTCACCAGCTTGGCGTTGAGCCGATTGCGCGTGCGCGAATTAAAATCTTCGCCCGGCGCGCTCAGCGTGATTTCCTCAGGGCGAAGGCAAAGGAGCACCTGCTCGCCGGCTTGAAAATCGCCGACGACTTCCACCCGGCCGCCATGGAAACGGACCTGGGCCAATCCTTCGTTAACCGACTCCACGACTCCTGAGAGCTTGGTGTCGACGCCGACGAAATGGGCCACGGCCTCGTTGACCGGCCTCAAGAACACTTCCGCTGCCGTCCCCATCTGATGAATCTTGCCAGCGATCAACACGGCGACACGGTCGCCCAACATAAAGGCTTCGTCTCGGTCGTGGGTGACAAGTACCGTCGTGATGCCGGTTTCGCGGAGTATGCGCTCCAGATCCAGCAGGAGGCCTTCGCGCGTGGGAGGATCGAGAGGAGAAAAAGGTTCGTCCAACAAAAGGATCTCGGGTTCGAGAGCGAGAGCGCGGACCAGGCTGGTGCGCTGGGCCTCGCCGCCCGAAAGAGTTCGGGCTTGTCGGCCCGCTAGATGCTCGATGCCCAGACGCTCCAGCCAGGGGCGGATACGCGGCTCAATTGTGCGCCCGTCGAGCCCTCGCAGCCTTAGCCCCAACGCCGCGTTGTCATAGACCGATGCGTTCAATAGCAGCGGTTCCTGAAAAACGCTCGCCATGCGCCGCCTGATCGCGAGGCCATCGGTTGGTGCTGCTTCACGGCCATGAAAATAAATCTTGCCCTGAGTTGGCCGCTGGAGCAGTCCCATCAGGCGGAGCAACGTTGATTTCCCCGCGCCGTTGGGGCCCATGATGGCGAGAACTTCACCGGGATAAACCGCAAGGGAGTCGACCGCGAGAACCGTGGGCTCATCATAGCGCACGCGAATGTCGTGAAGGCTCAAGAGGGCTTCGGCCATCGGATCTGCTCGCGCTGCTGAATGTGGGTGAGGAGAAGATTGACCGCAAAGGTCAGAATGAGAAGGATTAAACCGAGGGCGATGGCGATCTCAAAATTCCCCTTGCCGGTTTCCAGAACTGTCGCGGTCGTCAGCACGCGGGTCTGCCCGCGGATATTACCGCCGACCATCATCGAAGCGCCGACTTCGGAGATGACTCCTCCGAACCCGGCCATGATCGCCGCGAGCAAGGGCAGACGGGCTTCCTTGCAGAGCAGCCAGAGAAGTTGCGGGGTCGATGCGCCGATGCCCAGCAACTGGAGCCTCAAATTGGGATTGAGGCTCTGGAAGGCGGCCATCGTCAGGCCGGCTACGATTGGGAACGCGATTACCACCTGAGCGATGATCATCGCCGTCGGCGTGTAGAGCAATTCCATAAACCCGAGCGGGCCGCTGCGCCAGAGAAAGATCGTGACGAAGAGACCGACGACCACGGGCGGGAGCCCCATCCCGGTGTTGATGAGGCTGGCGGCGAGGCTCCGGCCCGGGAAGCGCTTCATGGCGAGTAAAATTCCCAGGGGGATTCCGACGACGAGGGATAGTCCGGTGGCGGCGCCGGAAATCCAGAGCGAGCGTAAGGTAATGCCGAGCACCTCGGAATCGGCGGCCAGGATGTGCCCCAGCGCTTGCTTGATTCCTTCCCAGATGATCTCCACATCAACCTCCGATTTCTTCTTCTCGCTTGCCGGCGACGGGAATGAAGAGCGGCTGACCGAATTTTTCAACTCCGAACGTCTTGATCACGGCCTGGGTCTCCGGCGCGACCATGAAATCGGCGAAGGCCTTTCCTCCCACGGTGTTGATCCTCGGGCCGTTGGCGGGATTCACTTCCATCACCGAATAAATGTTCAAAAGCGGTTTGTCGCTTTCCAGCAAAACCGCGAGAGTCACCCGTTTGCGAAAGGCCAGATAGGTCGCGCGGTCGCTGATGGTGTAAGCGTTGCGGTCGTTGGCGATGCCGAGTGTCGCGCCCATCCCCTGGCCGGACTCGATGTACCACTCACCCTTCGGTTGGATTCCCGCGTTCTTCCACAGCGACTTTTCAAGATTGTGCGTGCCGGAGTTGTCTCCCCGCGAGACGAACCTGCTCGCGCTCGCCGCGACCCGCTTCATCGCCTCGGCGCTGCTCTTGGTCGATTTGATCTTGGCAGGATCGTTTGCCGGACCGAGAATGATGAAGTCGTTGTACATGACGAGGCGGCGGTTCGTTAGCTTCCCTTCAGCGACGTACTTCTTCTCAAGGCTGGGCGCGTGGACCAGCGCCACGTCGGCCTCACCCTTGGCGGCCAGAGCGAGCGCCTGGCCTGTGCCGACCGAGATGGTCTTTACACGGGTGCCGTTCTTTTTCTCGAACAGCGGCACCAGAACATCCAAAAGCCCCGAGTCTTGTGTGCTGGTCGTGGTCGACAGGATGACGGACTTGCTCGCGGCCTCCCCGGCGTGGAGTTGAAAGGGGATCGCGAGAATGAAAGCCAGCGCCAACAGCAATGAGAACTACTTCCTTTTGGCGCCCAGCTGATCAATGAGAACCGTGATTTCTTCGAGGCGCGTTTTTACTTCCGTCTCCGCTTCTCTCAGTTCTTCGGGCGCTGCCCCTTTTTCGACCGCGTCCTCGAACGCCGTCACGGCGACGCCGAACACCCTCAGTAGTCGTCGGGTTTCATCAGTTGGCATGGCTCCTCCTATGTCGTCGCAGTTTCGAGTTTCGGGTCTAAGGTTCTGGGTTAACTCGGAACTCCAAACCCGAAACGGTCGTAAGGCCCAACTCCTTCAACTTGTTCACGGGAACAAATCCCTTCGCGTCCCATCCTCTTGCCAGGTAGTAACCTTGGAGCATTTCTCTGAGTTCGTTCGACGTCAGGCCTGTGCCTTGGGCGACGCCGGTGGGGAGGGTTTCGCTCAGCAGTCGTTCTGGCAGCCAGTCGTCCTCGGAACGCCAGCCTTCGCGCAGATTGAATAGTTTTTTCAAGTTATGAATGCGCTCGCCGATGCGCTTCAGCTCAGCGCTCGAACAGTCCCAACCGGTGACCTTGGTCAGCAATTCCGCGGCTTCGGCGTAAAAGTCGGTGAAGCACTTGCGCAGGAATTTACAGACGATCAGCGAATCAAGCACCGCGGCAAAGTCTTCCGAGGCGGCGACCAAAGCGCCTCTGCCGGAGTCGGCGCGCAGCCGATCGACTTCTCCCGAGAAGTCGGCCTCGTAGGCGCCGGAGCGATTGTGGCAGGCGCCACGTGGGCTGACCGCCAAGCCCAGGGCCATGGTCTTCAAACTGCGCGGCTCATAACCGGGAAGCTCCAATCCCTTAACATGCATCGCCCAATACATGCTCTCGCCGCCGATTTCGACCGCGGCCCGCTTCGAGCCTTCTGCCAAGAGCGCGCCTAACCCTTCGCGTTCGGCGATCGCCGGAATGGCGGCGAGAAGAGCATTCGGTTCGCCGAAGCGCAGATCCCGCGCTTCCGGCAGCAATCCTTTTTCGCTGCATTCCATCGCCCAGGATAGAGTGCCGCCGGTGCTGATAGTGTCGAGGCCATAGAGATCACAGAGCTGCGCGGCTTGCAGGACCACCTCGGGATCTTTAATACCACAAAGCGGTCCGAGCGCGAAAAGGGTCTCATATTCCAGGCGCTGTTCCGCGCCGTCGATAGCCTTGAACAGCCGCTCGCATTGGATTGTGCAAGATGCGCAGCCGTGCCGGCGGCTGAAATTGTGCTCGGTCAAGCTCTCGCCGCTCAAAGCCTCGGCGTGGTCAAAGGTCGATTGCTGAAAATTGCGCGTGGGCAAAGTACCGAGGCGGTTAAAAACCGCCAGGTTGGCCACCGTGCCGATTTTGCGGTACTTGTCGGTGAGCGAGCCGAGGCTGCGCTGGCGCAGCGAGTCCGCGATCGCTTCGACGCCTGCCGGATCGGCGACCCGCGTTTCGCGCCCACCGCAGACGGCGATGGCTTTCAAATTCTTCGAGCCCATCACCGCGCCGACGCCGCCGCGCCCCGCGTGGCGTCCTTCGTTGCTGATGGTGGCGAAGCGCACCCGGTTTTCTCCCGCTTTGCCAATAGCCGCGACCCGTACCGCGGAAGAGTTGAGCTCGGTCTGAATCAACGCTTCGGTTTCGCCGGGACTCTTTCCCCGCAACTTTTCAGCTTCTCTGATCTCCACGTCTCGATTATTGATATGAACATACACCGTGGAGGCAGCCTGGCCGGTGATGACCAGCGCATCCAGGCCAAGACGTTTGAGCTCCAGGGCGAAGTGGCTGGAGGAGAGGGAGTCGGCGATAAAGCCGGTCAGCGGAGATTTCGTGACCACGGCAAATTTTGCCGTGGTGGTCAGGCCGGTGCCGACCAGCGGGGCGCTCGTCAAGATCAATGGATTGGCCGGCGCAAAAGGCTCGACTCCCGGCGGGGCAAATTCGTAGAGCAGGCTTGCGCCGAGGCCGATGCCGCCGAGGAATGCGCGCAGGCGCGGTTCCTCAAGCTCGCGCCAGGAGCTTTGCCCGGTGCTTAGGTCGATGTGCAGGAGGCGACCGTGAAAGCCGTGCATCGCTCAGCCTCCCGCGTCCGCTGAAAGAATAAAAATTTTATCCCCGGAACAAATCTTCGCGCTCGGAGCGCGCACGAAGTCCAGGCCGTTGATGTTGCAGGTATAGCCGCTCACCAGAGTGCTTTTGTCGCGGTTGATGACCCGGCCGACCAGGATTGGCACTCGTTCCGCAAGGGCGGAAAGGACATGGGAGAGAGTCGCTTCCTGGGGCAGCGGCAGCGATACCTCCTGGGTCTTCGCCAACAAGCGGGCCGCGCCGAAGAGCTCCACCGTGCAAGCGGGAGAGTGCCGACTGCTTTCCCAACGCTTCAGTGCTTCCTCATAATCTACCGGGGTGTTCATATTGAAAAAACTCAAACCCTCGGGATCGAAGCGGCGGATTTCATCTTCCTGGACTTTTCGGGTGCGGACCTTGTCATAGAGAAAGATCGGCCGCAGCTCGCCACGCTCGAGCTGTTCCTTTAGCAGCGGCAGCACGCTTCTTCGGTAGACCGCATGGAGAGGCTGAAAGCGCTCCTGCCAATAGGGCACGACGACATCGTGATTTGAGATTTGAGATATGAGAAATGAGATTAGGGCAAGGTTGGTGAAGGCGACATCGCAAGAGGTCACAAAACAAAACTCCCCCTGTGCCGCTTTGAGCCCATAATAGATCCCGCCCACCGGCCCCTGATAAGCGACCTCGTCGCGCACCAGAAGCGCCGGCAAGGGCGGCAACTCCTGCTCCGGCGCGGCCACGACGACGGCTTCGGCAAACATGCACTTGAGCGCGCGCACGATGTGGACGATGAGCGGCTCGTTACCGAACGGGAGCAGTGCCTTGGGCCGGCCCATGCGCGAGCTTTTGCCGCCGGCGAGGATGACGGCGGAGGCATTCCTTATTGCCGGTTCGACGATCACCGCGCTCAATATATCTTCAAGCGCCTGATAGTCAATCCGGGCGTGAACACCACCGTGGATGAAGTTCGTATTCTATGGATACGGATGGTCCAGCGCCGCCTGTTTCATCTGGGCGTGCAGGTCGACCATGGTTAGGGCGCAGTATTCCATCGAATAACCGGCGCGAAATTCCACGCTTTCCTGCAGCGCGCGCGTGAGCACGGTGCGGTTGAAGGCGCCGTGGCCCATAGCATCTTCATCGCTCTGGCCGAGCTTGTGGGTGTCCATGTCCGCTTCTTCGTGGGTGGAAAAATAAATCGCGTCCTGCTTGGTGAAGCCATACTTTGTGGTCAGCGCGGTGAACCACTCGCCCGACCATTGCGAGAGCGACTCCTCGAAGACATGCAGTCCCCAAAGCTCGACGATGGAGCCGTCGATGAAGATCTTGTGGCAGAAATCATTGATGCCGCGGGCCGCGGGCAGGTAAGGGTCCTCCAATATTTCTTTTCGGTTGAGGCCCATCTTTTCGGCGGTCTGCAGCAGAACCAGGACATGCCCCGGAGCTTTGGGCGAGATCAGCTCATCGGCGATCTTCGCGCAAAAGGGCCCCAAGAGATCGAAGTTGCGAACGAAGAAGGGGAGGTGGGTGTAATAAGAAACCGCGTTGAGGCCGTTGACTTCGAGCGAGAAGTGGCCCCAGTTCTTAAAAAACTGCCGGATCACCGGCCTCGGCAGCTTGCCCTCGCGCAATTGGGTCATAAAAGGGCCTTTGTGGATTTTTTCGTACGCATGCTTGTACAGCGTCGCGTACAAATAGTCGACGTAAGTTTTGGCTTCCTCCGCGGAAAGCCTTTCACCGGCTTTGGGTTCTTTCGCTTTATTCACCGTTAACCCTCCGAAATTATAGGTACTGGCTTGGTTAGGCGGTATCATCGCCCCCCCAACCCTGTCAAGTTAACCGCTCCATTTGGAATCGCGACCACGCTACGTTAAGATGCCCGCATGGCGACGGCACCGAGCAAAAACTTGGAAACCTTCCCCAATCCCGAGACGGGGCGCGATTACGAAATCGTGATGGAGTGCCCGGAGTTTACCTGCATATGCCCGCGCACCGGCCAGCCGGATTTCGCGACGATTCGTATCCGCTACGTGCCGGCGGAACTTTGCGTGGAGCTCAAATCGCTCAAGCTCTATTTTTGGTCCTATCGCAACGAAGGCGCGTTCCACGAAGCCGTGATCAATCGAATTCTCGACGACCTCGTGCAAGTGATCCGGCCGAAAACGATGACGGTAGTCGGCGATTTTAACGTCCGTGGCGGCATCCACACGATGGTTACGGCGTCCCATGAAGCCGGGAAAAGGTCCGAACGTTGAGTCACCGGCGATTCGGGTTTCAGGATTTCAAGCGTCCGCGTGAACTATTTGTCGAGGGCGCTGGAGTTTTGTTGGGGTAAAGGTCGGCTGTGCATAACCATGTGCATAAGCTGTGATTGTCGACGCGGAACTGCGCGTAGGCAATCCACATTCTTCACAAACCTGGCGCGAGCGATTTTTTCCATCCGACAAATTGCGCCGCAGGAAAATGTTTCATAAGGGCAAAGTTTTCCTTGCTTTTTAATTAGCTTTGATTAGAGTTTGTTACACATAAATTTTTGCGATGAATTTCTCGGCGTGTTCTTTCTCTTCGCCCCGGTAACGCGCACCGCACAATCATGGCTGGCATAGACGACAACCTGCGTAAAGTTCCGCCGCAAAATCTCGAGGCCGAATCCTCGGTGCTGGGCGGCATCTTGCTTGAAAACGAAGCGGTCAATCAGGTGCTGGAGCTATTGCGCCCGGAGGATTTTTACCGCGAGTCGCACCGCAAAGTGTTCCGCGCCATCGTCGAACTCTCCGACCGCAGCGATCCGGTGGACTTGATCACCCTCAGCGATTGTCTCAAAAACCGCGGCGAGCTCGAGGCCGTCGGCGGCACGGCTTACCTGGCGTCGCTCGCCGACTTCGTGCCCACCGCGGCGAATATCACCCACTATGCGCGCATCGTGCGCGAGAAATCGATCCTGCGCAGCCTGATCAGCACGGCTACGGAAATCGCCACCCGAGGTTACGAAGAGCAGGGCAACGTCGATGAGTTTCTCGACAGCGCCGAGAAAGTGATCTTCGATATCTCCGAGAAAAAGATCAAGGCTTCGTTCGTGGCCGTCGGCGACATGATCAAGGACACGCTCAAGACGGTCGAGAAACTCTACGAGCGCAAAGAGATGGTGACTGGCGTGCCCACCGGCTACGACGATCTGGACAAGCTAACCGCCGGTCTGCAGCCCGCCGAGTTGATTATCGTCGCGGGCCGGCCCGGCATGGGCAAAACTGCTTTTGCGCTTAATATCGCGGCCAACGCGGCGTTCACCGGGGCCGGCGTGGCGGTATTCTCCCTGGAGATGGCCAAGGAGCAACTGGTGCTGCGCATGCTGTGCTCGGAGGCGCGGGTCGACAGCTCCAAGGTTCGCTCCGGCTATCTGGGCGAGCGCGATTTTCCGCAGTTGGCGAAAGCCGCCGGTCGGCTCCACGAAGCGCCCATCTATATCGACGACACGCCGGCGATTTCCGTGCTGGAACTGCGCGCCAAGGCGAGACGCTTGGTGCGCGATCGCTCGAAAAAGATCGGGCTGATCATCGTCGATTATCTCCAGCTGATGCGCGGCATGGGCACGGCGAGCAACCGCGAACAGGAAATCTCGGAAATCTCACGCTCCCTAAAGGCGCTGGCCAAGGAACTGAGCGTGCCGGTAATGGCGCTGTCGCAGCTCAACCGGCGAGTGGAAGACCGCAGCGATCGCCGCCCGATGATGTCCGATCTGCGCGAGTCCGGCGCCATCGAGCAAGACTCCGATGTCATCATCTTCATCTACCGCGACGAGGTTTACAACAAATCCGACGAAAGCAAAAAAGGCCTCGCGGAAATTATCGTCGCCAAGCAAAGAAATGGACCCATCGACACGGTCACTCTGACGTTTCTCAACATGTACACTCGCTTCGAGAACTACACCGAGCGCGACGAGTTGGAATACAGCTACGACGAAGCGGAAGAGCAAGCTTGAACCCGGTCCGTGCCGCCGACAGCATGCCGAAAAAGTTTACTTGCCGGCGGCTCAAGAATATCTCGGATCTGCCCGCCGTCGGGTTCATGCGGTTGTTCAACTAAGCGACTGCTCATTCCAAGGGCGCGATCTTCTGGATATCCTCCTGTGCCCGCGCCCGATCCCAGTCGGCGAGAAGCACCGGCTGCGGAGCTGTTAATAATTTTAGAACTTCACCTTGTGCCATAGAAGGTTACCCCTGCTATACACAACGAGCCGGAGCGAACTCAATCATCGAGCAGCGGGCGATCGGCGAAAAAAAATCGCCCGACTTAGGGTCGCTAGAAAAAAAATTGCGTCAAAAGCTTGTGTTCCTCAATTGACGGAATATAAATAGTTGTAGGGAAGCAGTATGCAGTGTCACCTTCTCTCTTTTGAAGGTCCCGACGCATACGCCGAGGCGGGCGGGCTTGCCAGCCGCATCAAAGGTCTAAGCAACGCTCTGGTTCAAGCCGGCTTCGAAACGCATCTCTGGTTCGTCGGCGACCCCCAGTTTCCCGGTTACGAAAACCGCGCCGGACTTCATCTTCATCGCTGGTGCCAGTGGATCAGTCAATATCATCCCGTCGGAGTTTACGACGGCGAGGAGGGAAAGCGCGTCGACTATGCTTCGTCTCTGCCGCCCTACTTGTTTACGCGAGTCCTCAGCCACGCGCTCATAAAGGATGAGTCGGTCCTCGTGATGGCCGAGGAATGGCACACGGTGGATGCGATTCTCCATCTCGATTGGCTGCTCCGGCAGCGGGGGCTGCGCGAGCAGGCGACGCTCCTTTGGAACGCCAATAACACTTTCGGCTTTGAGCGGATCGATTGGGAGCGGCTCAGTAAAGCCGCGGTCATCACCACGGTAAGCCGGTACATGAAAGGTTTGATGCAGCACTGGGGAGTCGATGCGACCGTCATCTCCAACGGACTTCCCGACGACGCGTATTTGCTTCCCGAGGAGGAAGCTCTTAGAAAGCTGCGCGAGAAACTACCGGGACGAACCTTGATCGCAAAGATGGCCCGCTGGGATTCGGCAAAGCGCTGGGTTGCCGCCATCCGCGCCGTCGCGGCCATGAAGAGCGAGGGATGGCGGCCCCTGCTGATCGCCCGTGGCGGAACGGAGCCGTACGGCGGCGAGATTTTAAGAACGGCGGCGGCGTTGGGTCTGCGCGTGCGTGAGCGAGCTTTGTTCTCTGCCGACGAGCGCGGCATGCTTGGCGCCCTCGACGACGTGAACGAGGTCGATGTTTTGAATCTCTTGACGCCGGTGGAACCGAAAGTCCGCGGGCTTTTATTCGCCGGCGCGGATGCCGTGTTGGCGAACAGCAGCCATGAACCGTTCGGGCTGGTCGGGCTCGAGACGATGGCGGTGAAGGGCGTCGCGTGCATCGGCAATACCGGCGAGGACTATGCCATTCCGGGGTATAACGCCATAGTGATGGAAAGCGACGACCCGCGGGAATTCATCCGCCTGTATGCCGCGCTGAAGGCCAGCCCCGTCAGAGAACGGGCGCTGAAAAACGCCGCGCGCCGAACCGCCCAGCAGTACGCCTGGATGAAAATCATTCGGCGCGTCTTGCTTCCCAAATTCAGCGCTCTAACGGCAGACCCATCCGCGCCACTCAAACACGCCGCACCACGCCGACTCGCCCCGGCGGTGTGACTTCTTTACCCCACCACGCTGCGCTTCGAATCATTCGCGCCGAAAATCGTATCGATGCCGAGAAGGGTGAGAAGAGAGCGGTTAGAGCGCAAAGTCAGAAATGGTTTGCTAACAAGGCTGTAGAAAAAGTCCCAACGAAAGCAGTTAAGCGGCCCTACCGGCGACCGCATGATGAGCGAAGACGAGAAATCGAAACGTTGAAACGTGGAATCGGCCCGTGCCGGCAGGGGTCCGACTTGAACGAGGGGTTAGGCGGGATGTTGTTCGCATTCGATTTTATCTATTATTCTCTTAACGAAATGTGTGTCGATAGATGGAGACCCAAAAGTTGGAGACGCCTTAATGATATTTTGCGGTTTGTCGTGCAGATGATCTGGCCCATACGTAATAGATTTCAAATGATGTGCTGCTGTATCGATTCTGCATTTTTCAATTCCGTTGAGCATAAACACATATGCGTAGTCGTTCATGTCCTTGTATCTAAAGATTATTGTCAACCCAGAATCTCTTGACCCAACTATTTCGAAACCTCCGTCTTTATCCTTGTCTCTAATGTCATTCAGGTGACAATCATTTTTAAAAGCCTCGATTGCCGCTTGCCGTAGTTCGGTAGTAGATAGAGTTTCCGTGACAGGCGACTTGTTTAGGGAAAACGTGTCTTTTATGAAGTCATTGAATATAGTGGTGCTGTTTCCCAGAGTGCCGCAACTATCACAAACACTGAAAGCCATTCCGATTGTCCAATTCTTCAAAGGGATTGTCTGTGAAATTGCTCCAGTCGCATCGGATGGACAAAAACTGCATTTATCGCAAATATTTGTAAATATAAGATCAGTTCCAAGTTGACTTATTTGGTCGACGATCATTTTTTCGGTCGATTCAATTGCGCGTTCAATTTCGGGCTTCATAAAGTGAGCCTAACCTATAAATCAATCGGTCAGTCTATCTCCACCGACGATTTCATGCTTACGGCTAATCCTATAATTGTTCTCGGCACTTAACAACAAAAAGTCTTTTCCGACAAACACTGCACATATGTCAGCCTTTGCCGGCTATGGTCGGTCCGAATCAATCCCCAGTTGATCCGCCGGACTGTGAACTCCCTTGCCACCGCGAAATGAGCTTACTTTTGGCCCGCACTTTCCCGTCCGCGCACAAAGTTGACCATTTTCATGCTCATGACGACTTCGCGTTTCTGGTTCAAAACTTCGACGAAGGTACGGACAATGCCACGGTCGGGGCGGGATTCGGAGCGGCGCACCTCCAAGACGGTGGCGCGCACCGATAATTCATCGCCGGGAAAGACCGGCTTGTCCCAGCGCAGCTCGTCGCCGCCAGGCGAGCCTAGATTGGCGACCTGGGAAAGATAATTTTCGGTGTAGATGCGCATCATCAGAGCCGCGGTGTGCCAACCGCTGGCGATCAGTCCGCCGTAGATGCTCTGTTTCGCCGCTTCCTTGTCGACATGGTAGGAGAGCGGGACGAAGCGCCTGCCGAAGTCGAGCACTTCCTGTTCGTCGACGGCGATGGAGCCGAACTCGTGCACCGAGCCGGGAACGTAGTCTTCGAAGTAGCGGTCGTCGGGCGGCGTCGTGAAAGTCGATTGCATGATCGGCTGCTAGACTTTTCGCAAAATCTCCGCGGAGAAAAACCGCATCATCTCCGAGAGACGGTCGATCGTCGGATAGATAAACTTGAGCTCGAAGTGCGAGACGCCGGCTTCGCGGTATGCCGCGATCTGATCGCGGATCTCTTGCGGCGAACCGATCAAGCTCACCTGCTGGAGAAATTCGAGGGACATCTCCCGCTCATAGGTGCCGCGGCTCGCTTGAAATGTTCCCAGAGCGTTTTCTTTGGCTCGGCGCGAATCGTCGTCGATGCTGACGTAGACTTCGATGCCGAGTTCGATCTTTTCCGGGTCGCGGCCGTTCTGTAGGGCCATCTCCTTCACTTTGCGGAAGCAGGCGGCGATATCTTTTGGCTTCAGCCAGGCGGGCAGCCAGCCGTCGCCGAGCCGCGCGGTGCGCGCCATCGCCGCTTCCGTCCAGCCGCCGACCCAGAGCGGCGGATGGGGCTTCTGCAGCGGCTTGGGAAAAATCTCCGCGTCCTTGAAGCTGACGAATGGGCCTTCGTATGAGGAAGGATTCGTCTGCCAGATCGCTTTCATCGCGCCGATATAATCGTCGCACATTTTGCCGCGCAGGCGCCGGTCAACGCCGAGGATTTCATATTCCCGTGAGTGGATCGTGGCCGGCGAGCCGATGCCCACGCCCAAGTCCAATCTGCCGCCGGTAAGAACGTCGAGGCTCGCCACCTGTTTAGCGGCGTAGATGGGGTTTCGGCATGGTACCACCAAACAGGCCATGCCGATGCGCGCTTTGGTTACGATGCCGGCGAGAAAGGCCATCGTCGTCATCGCTTCGAAAAAGTCTGGATCGGCATGGTTCTGCAAGGCTTCGTCAGAACCAGAGGAGATGTGGGTGCGGTGGATTTCGGCGGTCCAGGTGAGATGATCGTGGACCCAAATCGAATCGAAGCCGAGCGCCTCGGTTTCTTTGGCGACTCTGATGATGGACTCGGGAGAGGCAAGGGGGCCGGAATTAGGGACCCTGTTGCCGAAGGTGATTTTGCTCGAAGTCATGGATCCTCACGTCTCAGTGTAGCTAACCGCAGAGACGCTGAGAGCGCGGAGAGGAAATCACATATAGATATCATCTTGAACAAACCCTCTGTGGTGAATACTCCTTCACAGTAAAGCCGGCAAAACCAATTTGCCGCGTCAGCCGCCCGCCAGCGCCGTGGTCGTCAGTAAAATATGGAGAGCTTGATCATCGCCGATCTCCGTATCGAGACCGCGGGAGTACTGGATGTTCGTGCCGTCGAGCAAGAGTATGGTGTTGGCCGTCAGCGTCCCCTCGACGGTGAACAGGGAATCGCGCAGACCCTCTCCATGTTTTCGGCACAAACATTCAATCAGATCTCTGACCTTTGACCCGGCGGGCAGGCTGATATCTTCTTCCGCCTCTTTCACAACGTTGCGCACCAGTCCGAAGTAGAGAACGCGGACCGTGGTGTGCCCCACTGTAGAATTTGTTGCGCACTCTTCGCTTCCGCTCATGCCCCGATAATCCTATCGTGCTCGTGCTGGTTTTTCGTGCTCGATGACGAACACGAGCCACGAACACGAATAACGATGTCTGGCCGCCGCTATATTTTACTCACCTTGACCCGTACGCAGGAATCGAGCGCCGCCGAGAGCGAGTCGATCCTGTCGAGCCGGTGCGGCAAGAAGCCGTTGAAGTGAACGCCTTTGCCGCGGGACAATTTGAGGCCCTCGCTCTTGCGCCCGAAGCAGCCGGCGACGCCGACCACTTCCGGATGAATGCACTTGGTCAGCAGCGCCTCGCCGACGGCCTCGTACCCTTCGGCCGTGCCGAGACGAATCCGGTCGCCGTCCCCGATGCCCTTCCTCCGCGCCGTCGCCGTGTTGATGAGCACCGAGTAGGCGTGGGGATTTTTCTCGCTCAGCTCGGCGAGTAGCGCGTTGTGAGTCGTGTAGCTTAAGGAATGAAAGGGCAACTTGAAATTGACCACGATCAGATCGTGGCCGTCTTTCACCTCGAAGGCATCGCAGGGCTTCCACGCCACCAGCGGCTGGTAGTCGCTGGTGTCCCACGGGATGTCTAAACTGTCAGCCGTCTTTCTCACTTCGTTGCCGGCGTCGATAAAATACTCGAGATAGAGCGGTAGCCGCGGCGTGATGAACGGGCGCGGGTAGGCCTCTTCGATCTTTTTCTCGCCAGTGGTGATAAAGCCGTTTTCTTTGAACCATCCCAGCCCCCGGTCCGCCCCGAACCAGGATTTCATCCAGCGGTCGGCCAGCTCGTCCCAGCTGTATTTATCTTCGGGCTTGTAGGCGAAGGGTGCTTTGAGTTCCAGGGTGCCGTTGAGCAGCGCATAAAGGTCGGCGCGAAAGCCGGCGCGGTCGGCCAGCTCGAAGAGCACTTCCACCCAGTGGCGCGCCTCGCCCATGGGCGGCACTACCGGCTGGCGGACCATCCAGTACCATGGCCCCTGGCCGGCGGCGACAAATTCCGTTGGCTCGTTGGGGATGGCGTCGAGCCGCTCCAGATAATGGGTGTCGGGCAGCAAGAGGTCGGCGAATTCCGCCGTTTCGTTCAACTCGGTGGCGAAGGCGACCACGAAGGGAATTTTCTTTAGCGATTCGGCCATCACATCCGAATTGGCGCAGGTCATCAGCAGATTGCTGCGGCAAACGATCAGCAGCTCCGGGAAATAGGGGAGCTTGAAAAGATCGGGATGGAGAATCGCTTCGGTGAAAAACGGCCCGCCGTAGGGCGCGATGGGACAGAGATCCAGTAAATCGAAGCGCTCCGGCGCTTTCACCTTGGTTGCGGGGTAGGGAGGTTTGCGCCGCCGCGCGTAGCCCTGCGGGATGAGCAAGCCGTCCGCGGAAGCGGTCGGCGTCCAATGCAACGGCGCCGTGGTGGAAACCGGATTGGCGCCCAGATGGCCGCCGGGCACGTCGATGGCGCCGACCACGACGTTCAAGAATTGAATCGCCAAGCCGGTCAACATGCCATGCTTGTGCGCCGTGGCGCCGCGGTACCAGCTCGCCGCCGCCGGGCGGAAGGGCAGCTCGTGGCCGTCAATGACGATGGTGCTGCCGATCTGCGCCGCCGCGCCGAATTCTTTGGCCAGCCGGCGGATCGTCGCCGCCGCAAGGGTCGTGACCGGAGCCATCTTTTCCGGCGTGTACTGCCGGACATGCTCTTTAAATAGCGTAAAGGCGGTGGGGTACTCTTTGCCGCCGACGGCGAATCGCCCTTCGAGAGCGATTTCGCCGAAGCCCGGATCGTCGAAGGGGCGGGCGCAGGCAGCTTCCGCGTCCCACATGAGCGGCTTGCCGCTCTTCTCGTCGCGCAGGTAGTGGCCGTCGTCGGCGATCAGATAAGGGCCGTTGGTGTACTTGCGCAGGAATCCCTTGTCGTAGAGGCATTCCTCATTGAGTAGAACCTGGATCATCGCCAATGCGAGTGCCGCGTCGGTTCCCGGACGAATGGGTACCCACTCATGCGCCTTGGAGCCGGCGTTGATGCCGACCGGATCGACGACGATGAGCTTCAGGTCCTCCATGCGTGCGTCGGCCATCTTGCGCGCCAGATCCATCGGCAGGTGATTCGACACCGAACCGTTTTGCGTGCCGAACAGCATCAAGTAGCGGCAGTAGTGCGTGTCCGGTTCGCCGAACCAGGTGCCGTGGGTGAGATAGGTGACCGGATGGAAGCCGTTGCCGCAGAAATATTGCGCGCCGCCGCCCCAGTGATTCGGCGTGCCGAAGGCGGCCGACCAGGCGGCGAAAAAAACGCCGGACTGGCCACGGGTATCGAAGGTCGAAGCGACCAGCTTGCGCGGATCGTCGGCGCGAACTTTTTTCAGCTTCTCGGTGAGAATTCCTAGCGCTTCCGCCCAGGAGACGCGCTCCCATTTGGGGTCGATGTCGAAGCCCTTTTCCGGATTGGTGCGGCGCATCGGATAGAGGACACGGTTGGGATCGTAAAGGGACATGAAGCCGGCGTTCCCTTTGGCGCAGGTCTTGCCCCAGTTCTGCGGGCAGTCCGGCTGCCCTTCGATCTTAACGATCACGCCGTTTACGCGGTTTACCCGGATGCCGCAGGTGTTCCAGCACATGAAGCAGGTGGACTTGATCCAGACGTCTTCTTTCGCCGGTTGGGGTTGCGCATTGTACATGGTCGTCTCGCTTGGGCGCGCTTACTTGGGTAAAAGGATTTTTTTAAGCCGTTCGATGACCGGCGCTTCGAGCTTAAAAAGGTTCTCCACGGTCTTGGCTATTTCTTCGCCCGAAAGTGGGCCGATATCGAGATTGGTCTTCTTGGCTTCGACGAGAAACTCAGGATCGTTGAAGATATCCATGAAAGCTTTGCGCAAAACCTGCACGCGATCTTTCGGTGTCCCAGGAGGCAAGACAAACGGGCGCGCGAGGATTCCCGGGTCGTGAGCGCCCACCTGAATCAGTTTCTTCGCTTCTTCGGTCTTGGCGTAGTTGATCGCCAGCGGAACTTTGGGCAATTCGGGGTGCGGCTTCGCCACCGCCTGGACCGCGATGAAAGCGTCGCCGGTTTCCAGCGACTTGCGCCAGGTGGATTTGAACGACTCCCAGCCGGTGGAGAAGCCGGCGACCTCGCCGCTGTCGGCGGCAAGGCGAATTTCAGCCGTTCCTTTATAACCGGAAACCACTTGCAGCGGTAACCCGAGCGCGGCTTGCAGCACCGCCGGTATATCGTCGGTGGCCGAACCCGGCGCCGTGCCGCCGATCTTCACCGGCGCTTTTGCCGCCAGCCAACTTTCCAGACTAGTGATGCCGCTCGCCTTGGTGAGACCGATGCAATAGGTATCTTTGATCGGCACGCCGAGGTATTCGAACTTGCGCGCATCGAACTCGATGCCCTGCCGCCCCAATACTTGCTGGAGGAACAACCCGCCGATGAAATGGCCGATCGTGAGGCCGTCGGGTTTGGCCACCTTGTAGACGTGGTTCGCCGAGATCATGCTGGCCGCGCCTGCCATGTTTTCAACGACGATCGTGGGATTGCCGGGAATATGGCGGCCCATGTGACGGGCGATCGCGCGGGCGTAGAGGTCGTAGCCGCCGCCGGCGGAAAAGCCGACGACGATATGGATGGTTTTTCCCTTGAAGAAAGGTTCCTGAGCGTGAGCGAGCCGGGTCCATGCGCCGCCCAGCAAAACAGCGGTAAGGGCGAGCGCGAAGCGAAAGGATCTCTTGGTCATGATGCCTCCGGAAAAACAACGATGCTATCTAGTGCTGTAAAATAAGGTATGGGGCCTGTCAAGGTTGGAGGACCAGTGGTAGTGGTTCAGTTTCGCGAAAATTTGTAGGGGCAACCCTATGTGGTTGCCTGTTCGGAGGGCAGGTACGTAGGCCTGCCCCTACACCGGTACGGCGTTGAAATCAAACTGAACCATTACCGGATCAGTACATCGGCTTACGCCGAGCGGCTAGCGCGTCGCCGCTGAGGGTAAAGAGCCGGAGTGCGCGCGCGGCCAAGCGTTCGCCGGCTGCGCGGGCTGCTGGACGGCCGTACTATTTGAGAATGTCTTTGAGCTTGTTGACCAGCGCCGGTTCGAGCTTGAACATTTCCCTGATGTTTTGTTCCAGCTCGTCGCCGTCGGACGGCTCGATGTCGAGACGGGCCTTTTTGGTCTCGGCCAAAAATTCCGGATCCTTCATCGTGTCCATGAAGGCTTTGCGGAGAATTTGCAGGCGGTCGTTCGGCGTCGCGGGCGGCGCGACGAAGGGACGCACTGTCGGGCTGTTGGCTCTCAGCACCGTCGCCATCAACTTTCGCGCTTCGTCGGTCTTGGCCATGTTATAGGAGACGGGAGTATTCGGCAGTTCCGGATGGCCCTTGAGCGTCGCCAGCAAGACGACTTTCAAGGTGCCGGACTCAAGCTCGTTGCGCCAGGTCGACTTGGTCGATTCCCAGGAGTTGCTGGTCGCCTGGACCTCGCCGGTGTTGAAAGCGAGCCGCGTATCCGCCGTCCCTTTATAGCCCGACACCACCTGCGCCGGCAGGTTGATCGTCGCCGCGAGGACTTTGGGAATATCGTCACTGCCCGACCCGGCGCCAACCCCGCCGAACTTGACGATCTGTTTGGACGCGATCCAGCTATTGACGTCGGTGATGCCGGTCGATTTATGCACGCCGATGATGAAGTTGTCCTGGGCCGGCACGCCGATGTATTTGAATTTTAGCGCGTCGAACTCGATGCCGGGCTTACCCAGCAACTGCTGCAGCGCGATGCCGCCGAGGTAATGGCCGATGGTGAGGCCGTCGCCCTTGGCGATCTTGAAAAGATGATTCGCCGCGATGATGCTCCCGGCGCCGGTCATGTTTTCGACCACAAGACTCGGGTTCCCAGGGATATGTTTGCCCATGTGCCTGGCGATCGTGCGCGCGTAAACGTCGTAGCCGCCGCCCGCCGACAGACCGACGATGATGCGAATCGTCTTCCCTTCGTAAAAATTAGTCTGCCCGAGAGCATAGCCGAATCCGCCAAAAAAGAACGGCAGAATCAGCACGATCAGTTTCGTGGCCTTTTTCATTGTCCCTCCCTTATGTTCTTTAGAAAAAAGAATTCTCATGACCCTTGGATAGACGCGAGCCCCGGCCTTGGCCGGGGTTCTTGCTCAGGATTCCGCCCCACGGGCGTACCGGAAAGTGCCACGGGCTTGCCCGTGGGGCTCCACGGCACATCGGTTAGCACGTCGCGGCGATTGTATCCTGATCTGCTACCGCGGCGAACGGCCTGCGGCGGTCCGCCGGACAAAACTCATTTGGCACCCAGAATATCCTTGAGCTTGGTCACCGTCGCTGGACTGAGCTTGAAGAGTTTTTCCACCATCTTTTCCATTTCTTCCCCCGTAATCGGTTCGATGTCAAGCTTGGCCTTCTCGGCGTCGGACAAAAACTCCGGATCTTTCAGCGTGTCCTGAAATGCCCTACGTAAAGTTGCCACCCGATCCTTGGGTGTGCCGGGAGGCAGAACGTAGGGGCGATAATAGTCGGAAGGCTCTTCGATGCCGACCTGAATCAATTGGCGAGCTTCTTCGTTCTTGGCGTACTTCGCGGCCAGGGGGACATTCGGCAATTCTCGGTGAGGTTTGGAAAGAATTTGCAGCACGACGACCGCGTCTCCCGACGCGATTGCCTTGGTCCAGGTTGCGCGGATCGAATCCCAGGTCCAGCAGCCGCCCGCGAGTTCGCCGCTCTCGGCGGCCAGGCGGACCTCGGAAGTTCCTTTATAGCCGCTGACCAATTGGATCGGCAGTGCCGTGGTGGCAGCCAACATGCGCGGAATATCCTCCGTGGCGCCGCCGCCGATGCCGCCGATCTTTACGGGAGTCTTGGCGGCGAGCCACCGGTCCATGCTGGTGATGCCGCTCGCTTTGGTGAAGGCGCAGGCGCGGTTATCGGTCACGGGAGCGCCGATGTATTCAAATTTCGCCGCGTCGAACTCAATGCCCTGGCGTCCCAATTGTTGATAGAGAAAAAGCCCGCCCTGAAAGTGGCCGAGGGTCAAGCCATCCGGCTTGGCGACCCGGTACATATGATTGGCGCCGATCAGATGGCCCGCGCCCGGCATATTTTCGACCACGAACGTCGGACGGCCGGGGACATGTTTGCCCATATGGCGAACGATCGTGCGCGTATAGGCGTCGAAGCCGCCGCCGGCCGTGGTCGCTACCACCACGCGGATGTTCTTACCTTTGTAAAACGGCTCTTGGCCGTGGCCCTGCGTTGTTGGCAACAAGGATGCAATGGTCAGGGCGAAGAAAACAAGGATGCGGAATTGACGCATAGGACGTTCCTCCTACGATAGTAAGGCTGCGCGAATGTAAGGAAAATGGCGTTCTCTGTCAAGCCGGATGAGCATCGGTCTCGGGTACTAAATATCGGGTCTGGAGTTCACGAAATATTCTGAGCGCAAAACATCGCCGTGGAATACTCCCTTTGGGAATTGTATCGCTGCGATGGAAACGTTTGACAGCCCGGCTGTGCCACTGTAGATTTTACCAATTGCCGCGCGCATCGGGCGGCTTGCAGTTAGATTCAGCGGCCTAGGAGTTCATAGGAAGACTCATGATAAGAACCGTCGGATTGTCGGCGACGCACATGGAATGCCGCAATTTGCAGGAATCGATGGTGGTGATGACCGATCTCTTGGCGTTCGAGAAAATTTCTGAAAAGCCGGCGGAAGCAACGCTCAAACATCCGAACACGCATTGGCTCTTGGTGCTGCACGACGGCGGCCCCGATGCGCCGGCGAAGCAGATGCACAACCACTGGGGCGTGCGCGTGCGGAGCAGCGAGGAGGTTGACCGCGCCTACGAATATCTCACTGCCCATAAGGCGCAGTACAAGCTCGGTACCATTGGCAAGCCGACCTGGAGCCATGGCTCGTACTCCTGCTATTTCGTCGAGCCGGGGACCAACGGTTGGGAGATCGAGTGCTACGAAGCTTTCAACCGCAAAGAGACCACGGCGCAGCAATTCGGCGCCGTCAAAATGGCCCACTGGTCGGAAGTCTACCCGGAAGATCGGTTTCCCGGCCGCGGCTACGTACCCCAGGGATTTACCCACGGTACACTGGTCGCCACCGATCTCGATTCCACCCGCGAGTTCTACGCCGATGTGTTGGGTTTGGAAGTCCACCGTTTCAGCGATCACGTGATCTACGTGAAACATCCGAACACAAGGACCTTTGTCGTGTGCGCTTTGCGGAAAGACTTCAAAGTATTCTCCCCCAACTTCCGCAATACCTTGACCGTTGCGTCGAAGGAAGCGGTGCAGGAAGCCTACCTGCGCTTCAGCGAAAGCGGCAGGGACTGGGGAGTACGGGAACTCTTCCCCCTCGAGGAAAACGGCATTTCGGCTGCGTTCTGCTTCAGAGACCCTGGCACCAACTGTTGGGAAATAGCTTCACCGAATCGAGTATTTTATGACTGAAAAACCTTTAGAACAGATGGGGCTGCGCGATCTGCGCGCCGTAGCGCGCCAACGCATGCCTGCGGAAGCCTGGCATCACTTCAACGGCGCCGCGGAGACGCGGGCGACTTTTCACAGAAACCCGCGGGCGTTTCACAAATATCTTTTCCGCCAGCGCGTCTATCACGACATTACCGACCCCGACATCAGCATCGAGCTGTTCGGCCAGAAGCTGCCGATTCCCGCGGCTACTGCGCCAGTGGGTAGCTTCAGTCTGATCAGCGAGGCCGCGGAGAGGGAAGTAGCGGAAGGCGCCGCGCGAGCCGGCGCGATGGTGTTCGTCAGCCAGGCCGCTAAATTCGACCCGCGGGGTTGGCGTGAGGCATCAAAGGGGCCGCTGGTTTTCATGGCCTATATGAACCGGGGCAAAGAAGAAGTATCCGAATACGCCAAGATGTCGGAGGATCTCGGTTTCGCTGCGGTGGGTATTACGATGGACACGGTGCGGCCGGTAAAAATCGGTGACGAGGTGCCGCTTTCCACTAAAGACGGCAAGCCGAGAAAAGGACATAGCGCGTCGCCGAAAGACATCGAGTGGATGAAAAAACAGGTGTCATTGCCAGTGGTGATCAAGGGGATCATGGGCGCGGACGACGCGCGCACCGCGGTCAATGCCGGCGCCGACGCGTTGGTCGTGTCGAACCACGGCGGACGGATTCTCGATTTCAATCGCGCCGCGCTGGAAGCCCTGCCCGAAGTGCTGGACGCCGTCAGCGGCAAGGTGCCGGTGATTCTCGACAGCGGCGTGCGCAGCGGCGGCGATATCGTCAAGGCGCTCGCCCTGGGCGCTAAAGCCGTGCTTGTCGGCCGTCCCGTCGCCTGGGGTGTTGGAGCCTTCGGCGCGCGCGGCGTCGAGCGCGTCTATGCGATTCTCAACGAGGAAATGAAGCGGGCGATGTGCATGACCGGCGTGGCCAGCGTCGGGGAGATCAATAAAACGATTTTGATTCTCGACGACTGAGGAGGGGCGATGGTCATGAGTTGGGTTGTGTGGGGTGTCCTGTTTTTAGCGGCGGCGTGGATCATCTGGACCTACAACGGCCTGGTTGCGCTGCGCCACCAGATCCAGAATGCCTGGAAGCAGATGGAAGTCCAGCTCAAGCGGCGCTATGATCTGATTCCCAACCTGGTGGAAACCGTCAAAGGCTACATGAAGTATGAGCAGGACACGCTCCAGAGCGTCATCGAAGCGCGCAGCAAGGCGATGGCGTCAACCGGTGTCAAGGAGACCGCGGAAGCACAGAGCGCGCTCACTCAGTCGCTCGGCAAAATCTTTGTGTTGATGGAAAACTACCCGGAGCTTAAGGCGAATGAGAACGTGCTGGGGCTCCAGGAAGAGCTGACCACCACCGAGAACCAGATCGCTTTCGCGCGCCAGTATTACAATGACCTGGTGATGCGCTTTAATATGAAGCAGGACGTGTTCCCGTCGAACATCATCGCGGGCTTTTTTCGATTCCAACCGGGCGAGTTCTTCTCGGTGCCGGAGGCCGAGCAGGCCGTGCCGCGCGTCGATCTCAAGCTGACCCGCTGATAAGCGCACCTATTATTTATTGATGGTAGTCAGAGACCGAGGGGGCAAACCCTTCCGGGAGAAAGCAATGGAGATGTGTCTTGATGAGGGCGGCGAACTGCTCAGCTGTAGTAAACGGCAGTGGCAACAAGTACCAGCGTGATCAAGCGCCAGACAAGTCAACGCAACTTTGCGCCTGGGTGCTTTCTCCCTCCAGGCTTTGCCCCTCGGTCACTGGTGTGTTGTCGCTTTAGGTGGGCCATCAAATATCCGGGCTAGGTCGATTCCTCTGGATGTCCTTACGACCCAAGATTTCGCTGAGCGCCAACGCCGCAACGGCTGGATTAGCGCGGCGATCATTTTTTGTTTCATCGTCTTTTTCATTCTCGTGGGTCTCGCCGTCGATTACGTTTATCTCGATGCGTTTACGCGATACGGCCCGCCGGTTCCCATCGCGACCCTGTCGACGCTGGCTTTTGCTACGTTTATGGCCCTGACCGCGTACAACTACGGCGGCAATCTGATACTCAGTTCCATGGGGGCCGAGAAGCTGGACATTCAACTGCCGGAGCACCGCGAATTTCACAACGTCGTTACGGAAATGGCGTTGGCTTCGGGATGCCCGATGCCCAGGG
>JAUYJC010000230.1 GCA_030688735.1 Deltaproteobacteria bacterium | reverse complement strand
TATTATCCTTAACCGGACAGTTTCCGTCGTGGCGCGGCGAGTCATGAAGGTTCGATCTTCCGGCTTTAGTAGCCAAGAACGGAATGTTCGACATCATCTGGCATGTACACAATTCAGGATAAAAGTGTTCGACATCATCTGACATGTGTCCTATCAATCATTACAATCCATATTCCTGCAATCCGAGATCTTTTTCTTCGCGCCTAAAATCCGAGGGTGCCTGAACGCCTTCTTTATCGCCACTTCGGGCTAATCCAACTAATCTTTCTCTTCGAGATCTCGGGTCGTCAGGCTTTTCTGTGAAGCAGGGCTCGGAGATTGCACCGCCGAGGCGCGGAGGGCGCGGAGAAAATCGAATAAAGCCGGCATCTTTAACAAACCCTCTGTGAACTCGGTGTCTCCGTGGTGAATACTTCTGCACAGGAAACCCAGAATGACCGAGTTTTCTGGTAGGATAGCTCTTGGTCTCGTACAAAAAATCCTTCAGGCGAGAAAATTCTTATTGACATGTCGCGCCGGGCGGGCGTAAGTTTGTATTTACGGAGCAAACGATGAAAAAAATTGCCTTAGTCATGTGCGTTCTTTCACTCCTTTGCTGGGCGGTTCCGCCACGCGGGGCTCAGGGGCAAACCAAACTCAACGTGATTTACCCGGCCATCAGCGGTGTGAGTAACGCTTTGTGGGTTGCCGCCGAAGCCAACACGTTCGCCAAATACGGTCTTGAGGTTACCCTGCTGTACGTCCCAAGCGCGCCACAGGTGGTCAGGGTCATGCTTGCGGGCGATTCTCCCATCAGCTTTACCGGCGGCGCGCCTGTGGTTAACGCCAATCTGGGCGGGGCCGATTTGGTTTTTATCGGCGGCGTGGCGAATATGCCCGCCTTTTACCTGATGGCGACGTCGGATATCAAGTCCATCGAGGACCTTAAAGGGAAGACCGTCGGGGTAACGCGGTTCGGTTCCTCCACGGACTTCACCATGCGTTACATTCTTCAGAAGCACGGTCTGCAGCCCGACAAGGATGTTACCCTTCTACAGATCGGCGGCATGCCCGAGCTTGCCGCCGCGATCTCCAAACGGCTGATTCTTGCCGCGCCTTTCTCGTCGCCCACGAACCTGCGCGCGAAAAAAGCCGGCGCCCACGTCTTGATCGATATGGCCAAGGCCGGGATCGCTTTTCCACATCAAAACATCGCGACGACGCGTTCGTATCTTCGCGCCAACCGCGATATTGTCGTCAATTTTCTCAAGGGATATTCGGAAGGGATCGAGAGAATAATCAAAGACAAAGCTTTCACGAAGAAGGTGATTCGAAAGTACACCCGGGACGAAGACGATGAAATCCTTGAGGCCACCTATCAATATGGCTTGGACTACATCGCCCGGCCTCCCTACCCGACCAGAGAAGGGATTGTCGAAACGTTGAAACAGACCGCTAATCCCAAAGCCAAGACGGCGAATCCTGACGACTTTGTCGACATGAGCTTGGTTAAAGGCTTGGAAGACTCCGGTTTCTTCAAGCAAATCGGATTGCAAAAATAAACAAGAGCGGCGACCTCGGTATTGCAGGCACGGCTGCGCCTCAACGGATTCGAGAATCGGGTTTTGCGTGCCGACTCCAACATCGGCCCGAGTCTCTCTAACGGTCGGAATCCAGTTTGAAAGTGCAAGTTTCGTGCCCCGGCCGGAAATGATTTTGCAATGGGGATAAGATACCCACCTCGTCTGCCACAGTGGTCGACGTCGATACCTTAGTCGATAGCCGTGGGTTGATAGCTGCCCACGGCGCGCGAGGTCGTAGATACTTACCTTGGAAATGTTGAACAGAACAGTTCCAGGAAAATTTATCCCGCCAAGCATGTCCTGAGCTTCGCCGAAGGGGCGCGAAGGCGCAAAGTGACACTTGGTGTCATTTCGACCGAAGGGAGAAATCTTTCTCAGAGCCCTCGCATTCACTCGGGATGACGGACCTCGGCCCGTCACTTTGCGTCTTTGTAGTTGGGGTCGTAGTTGTAGTTGGTAGTTGGGGTCGTAGGTAGTTGAGGTAGTTGGGGTCGAGCCTGAATCTGGATTCTAGGGCTTACGTAAGCACCTACCGTGAAATTAAGTCCAATTTTTCTTTCTTGACAATTCCGCGTTCTCGCTCAGAAACGCGGCTGGATTTTTGAACAGATTTTCGGCTGTGCATCTTGAATCCCATCCATCTCCGGCCAGCCGTCGTAGACGGTTCGGATTCTCCAATTGCGCGGCGAATTGCAATCTGATACGCGATTGAAAAGAATAATTTCAATCTCGGACTGCGAAACGAGGTAGGGGGAAACCTATGGGACTTGTCAAAGGGATCATTTTGACCGTGGCGGCGTTGACATCGACGGTCTTGATTGGTTGCGAAGCTATGACCGGAAAGCCACCTCCCCCAGAAACGCCTATGTCCCGGCCGGCCGGCGTCGAGACGCCCCAGGACGCGGCTCTCGGTAAAGCGGTCAAGGAAAGACTTTTGGCGGAGAAAACTGTCAATCTATCCCGGGTAATCGTGGAAACGAGAAAAGGGACGGTTTACCTGAGAGGTCTCGTACCGTCTTTAGACGCGCAGGAGCGAGCGGTGAAAATCGTATGGCAGGTAACCGGCGTTCAGGTCGTGGAGAACCAGCTGCAAATTGGCGAGTAGCAGAGTCTTGACGAGTCTTCACGGTCAAGGCTGAATCTTGGCGTTGCGCCGTTGGCCATCCGCAAGCACCGGCGAGGCGATCTCCGTCTCCGGCGGGGCCAACGCGGATATGCATGATTGAATTTCCACGAGCCGCGACTTAGTTTTCCACGATCCACCGGGCCCCGGCTCTAAGTAACCTTGGTGAACCGAAAAGAATCGCCCTCATCGCAACAATCACCATTTCGGCCCATCAGCATCTCTTTTCCGGGGAATGTATTGACGTGAGATAAAGTTATTTGGCGCGATGTTTCCTTCCTATCTTGGTATCGAGCCTGACTGCCATCCGCCATTCGTTCTCTGCCTCATTGTCACGCCCTAGTTTGTGCAGGACCCAAGACAGTCCCCAGCGGTTGTAAGCGTCGTTTGGGTCCAACGCCACGGCCCGTTGATAGGCCGGCAACGCCTGCTCATAGTCTTCCATTTCTAAAAGAACCCGCCCGATATTGTAAAAACTATCTGCATCCTGCGGATTGAGCGTCACAGCCTTTCGATAATAAGCAAGCGCTTCCTGATATTTTTTTTGATCTGCCAATACACAACCCATCCCGTAGGTCGCGCGCCAGTGTTCCGGTTGAATGGACAGGGCCTTTCGAAACCATCTGACCGCCTCATCGTGATTCTTCTTCTCCCAATGGATGTAGGCAATCCGGTAATAGGGCTGAGCAAACCTGGAGTCGGTTTCAATGGTTTTTCGAAACACTTTGAGTGCCTCGTCCGGCAATCGGAAACGAGTGCTCAAAGCCGTGGCAACGCCATTGAGCCACTCGGTGCGCTTGGCGATGTCGTGCGCCGGCAGTCGTTGCCGTATGTAGGCTTGCGCCTGCGCGCGAATTTCAGGCCGTTCCGAGTATTGAACGAGATCAGCGAGCAAAAATCGCGCTAGTCGATAATCGGCATTTTCAGTCAGATCCTTCCCTGCTTGTAGTAGACATTGTGCGCTACTTGGATGAATCAACATGGCCAGTAGCGCGGCTGTTTCCGATGAGAGTTTGAGAGAAGAAGGCGGATTACAATAATCGACTCCCTCCCGAATCCAGCCTTGAGCGCGCGCGAAGGACAGAGCACGTTTACGATCTCGGTCTTCCAAGAGCACTCTGAACAGATATTGCGAGACTTCATAAGAGTTCGGTTTCGCGGACGGCGCACTTCCGTTATGTTCGCGCAAATAAGACAGGCTTTTCTCCAACGCTTCCACGGCGACGCGCGTCTCGCCGATTTCACCGGCGAACATGGCCAGCGTGTAGTTACTTGTGCTCGAAGGCGTTGCCAGTGCTGCGTTTTGGTAAGCGCCCAGCGCTTCGTCGGCCTCGCCCATGACGGCGGCCATATATGCAAGCCATTGCTGCGCTTGGATGGTGCCAGGAGAGGTTTTTGCCGCTTCGCGAAAATGGCCCAACGCCGCGCGAAAATCCTTCCGTGCGTACGCGGCGCGCCCCGCGCGGATAGACTCTGGCTCTAAGCCTGCGGCCTTAAAGCGGTAGACCGTGCTCGGTAGAATCGCGATAACGCAAACCACGCAGCAGAATTGACGAAGCGCAGTCGTGAGCGATCCGTGGGGCACCATCGGATCTACATGTTAAGGCACCCGAGAAATTACGACAAGGAGAGAAAACCTGGGAACCCCTCCTTAAAACAATTGCATTTTCCCGTTTTGACTCGGGAAACCGGCGACCTGATGGCCCCTATCTTACCCCGAGCGTCTTGAATATCGTGTTAATCTCCGAATATTTGCCGCTGAAAATGACGAGGCAAAAGAAGCGAAGGTTAGATTCGGAGAATTCCGGGACTCGCGTTCGTGGCTCGGGATCGTGAATGGTCGTCGGCCGACGGGCAGCGTAACGATGCCGCCTGAGCGGCTAGACTTTTTTCCGCTGGTGCGAAAGGTAATCGACGAGGAGGTATTCGCCGAGGCGGTCGGGGCGGGCTGCGGTTGACATAATCGCGTTATCCGCTACTGTTTCCTCCAAAAAGGACGGAGCAGGCTAGTCTGCCATGCATAGTGGCGGCTAGACGTTAGAGACGGCGGGCTGGTGGGGGTAGTGGAGGCCAATTTGAGTTCTCGGGCGTTAACCATCAAAAAGAATTTCCTGTCATTTCCGGTTTAGAAGGCTCGTGATGGCGCATTTGGAAGAGAAGCTACAGCAGGATATCGACCGCATCCGGGACAAGGTGCGCGAGATGGCCGACCTTGCCCTATGGGGTCTCGAGGATTCCGTCAAGACACTGAATACGGGCGACACCAAGCTCGGCTACGCGGCCATTCTGCGTGACTCGCGCATCGACGACCTCGAGGGCCTGATCGACGGCCTGTGCATGGAGTTCATCGTGCGCCACATTCCGGTGGCCGCCCATCTCCGGTTCGCCCACTCGGTCGGCAAAATCTGCTCGGAACTGGAACGGGTCGGTGACTACGCCGAGAGCATCAACCGGCTCTCCATCTTGCTCGGCGGCAGTCGGCCGCCACTCCTTCTCTCCAAATTCGAGCGGCTGGCCGGTGTCGCCATGGAGATGATCCGCCAGGCAGTCCGCTCGTTTCTCGACGAGGATCTCGAACTGGCGGTGGAGACCACCAAGCTCGATGTCCGCGCCGACCTGCTTCACTACGACATCTACCGGGCGCTCCAAGCTGAGACCCCCGTCGGCAGCCACGACCTCGAACGTCTGTTCACGCTGCTGTCCATCGCCAACCGTTACGAGCGCGTCGCCGACCAGGCATGCAACATCTGCGACGAGGTGCAGTACATCGTAACCGGCGAAGTGACGAAGCACAGGCTGCTCGAAGACGTTCAGATCGTTTTCGTTTCTTCGGCCAATCCCTGCCATAGCCTCATGGCCGAGCGGATCGGCCGGGCGGTTGCGGGCGATCACTTCCACTTTTGCGCGGCGGACATCGCTCCGAGCCCGCCGGATCCGAGGGCTGTGGAGTTCCTCGCCAAGAAGGGCATCCCGGCCTCCGCCTCCGTGCCCAAAACAGTGGCCGAGATCGGGGACCTAAGCCAGTTCAAAGCGGTGGTGGCGATCGGCGAAGAGGCGTTCAAAGCCATACCCAAGGTCGGTTTCAAGACGGTCGTGCTGGAGTGGCGCATCGCCGATCCAACTCACCCCGCCGCAGACCAGACCTCCGAGGAGGCGTATACCCAGGCGTTCGACGAACTGCTCGAACGCATTCAGTGGCTGATTCGCAGCTTGCACGGGACGGTCGTGGATCAGATCAGAGGAGAATCGAAATGAAGTCAGCTGCGATCGCTATCACACTGCTGGCCGTCGGACTGGCCTTGAGCGCCTGTAAAGGGAGTAGCTCGCGGCACACGCTGTTACAGAACAAGGGATCGGACACGCTGGTCAACGTGGCCCAGGCCTGGGCCGAAGCTTACCGGAAGGTGCGTCCGGAAGTGGCAGTGGCCGTGAGCGGCGGGGGGTCCGGCACTGGCATTGCGGCCCTGATCAACGGCACGGTAGATCTTGCCAACGCCAGCCGCGAGATTACGCCAAGCGAGGCGGCCGAGATCCGCAAATCACGCGGGGCGGACCCCGTCCAGCACGTGGTTGCCCGCGACGACATCGTGATTTACGTGCACAAGTCGAACCCCGTTAAGCGACTGACGTTTGCGCAGTTGGCCTGTATCTACGGAGAAGGCGGCGCATGCGCCACCTGGACATCCGTACGCGTGAACGTTCCCAACTGCCCGGCGCAGGAAATCATCAGGGTTAGTCGCCAGTCGAACTCCGGCACTTTCGAGTATTTCCGGGAGGCCGTGCTCGGCCACGAGGGAGACTTCAAGCTCGGCTCGCGTGACATGCAGGGCAGCAAGGATGTCGTGGACATCGTCTCCAAAACACCCTGTGCAATCGGCTACAGCGGCCTGGGCTACCTGATCGACCAGGTGAGAACCGTGTGCGTCTCCAAATCGGATAACGCCCCGTGCGTCGAGCCCAGCAAGGCGTCCGCGGCTGACCGCAGCTATCCGCTGTCGCGCGACCTATATATCTACACCGTTGGAGAGCCGAAGGCGGAGGTGGCCGCCTACCTCGCCTGGATCAAGTCCGAGGCCGGCCAACGGATCGTCGAGCAAACTGGTTTCGTCGCAGTCCGCTGATAAACTTGCGGGTGACGAGTCGGGCTGCATGGGTTGTACGCGAACGGTGGGGCACGGCGGCAAAGCGGGCTGTTGATCGACCTGAAGCTCGGGACTTGCGAGGGTGGTGTGGGCACAATCTACGCAGCGACATCGGCGGCGACGACACCGGCGGTAACACGTTAAAGAAAGGACGCCGCGCGTGAACCGGTTAAGCAAACGCGTTGGTGCGAAAGCGAGAACGCGCTCCGGGACGGTCCTTGAGCCGGTCATTGAGTGGATAATTCGCCTCTGCGGCTTCAGCGCGATCTTCTTCGTCTTCGCGATCTTCCTGTTTGTCTTCATCTCCGGGGCCGACTTCATCCTGCACCGGCTGGACGTCGGCGAGTTTCTGCTCAGCACGGAATGGTATCCGTCGTCGATCGCGAACAAACGCTACGGCACCTTGGCGTTGTTTGTTGGGACCGTCAGCGTCACGGCGCTCGCGATGCTGATTGCCGTGCCGTTTGGGCTCGGGGCCGCCGTGTTCATCTCCGAGTTCACCAGCGGCAAGCTCAAGGAAAGCCTCAAAATCGTCGTCGAACTTCTGGCTGCCATTCCGTCGGTCGTCTGGGGGTTTATCGGCATTGCGATCATGAACCCGCTGATCATCGTCCTGTTCGCCGCTCCCATCGGCCTCAACGTGCTCAACGGCGGCATCATTCTGGGGCTCATGAGCGTGCCCATCATCGTCTCCATCGGCGAGGACGCGCTGAAAGCGGTGCCGGATTCGTACCGCGAGGCATCGCTTGCTCTCGGCGCGAACCGCTGGCAGAGCACCTACAAGGTGCTGTTCCCCGCGGCTCGCAGCGGCTTGTTGGCTGCGGTGCTTCTCGGCGTCGGCCGCGCCATCGGTGAAACCATCGCGGTGTTGATGGCCACCGGCCACGCGGTGCAAATCCCCCACAGCGTGCTCGACTCGGTGCGTACGCTGACGGCCACCATCGCTGCCGAACTCGGGGAAACTGCCCGCGGGAGCGACCACTACCAGGCGCTCTTCGCCATCGGCGTGCTGCTATTCGCGCTCACCTTCGTCGTCAATCTGACGGCGGACCTGCTAATTCGAGGAACTCGAGACGAATGAGCGAGCAATCGGCGGGTCTGCCCTTCAAGACGAGCGCCATAACGGCAGCCAACCGCTCGCGCGAGCACGTCCTAGTCGCTGTGCTTGGCATGGCGACGGCTCTGCTGATCCTGCCCCTTCTGGCCATCATCGGCCTTCTCGTTGTCAAGGGCCTCCCCGTTCTCTCCTTAGAGTTCTTGTTCTCCGCCCCAGCGGCTGGCATGACGGCAGGCGGTATCTTCCCGGCCATCGTTGGAACGCTCTGGCTGGTAGGCGTATCACTGCTCGTGGCGGCGCCGATCGGCGTACTGGCGGGCATCTATCTGAACGAGTACGCGGGCGACACCTGGGTCACTCGGATTATCCACCTGGCCATCGTCAATCTGGCGGGAGTTCCCAGCATCGTGCACGCGTTGTTCGGGGTCGGCGCGTTCGTTCTCTTCCTCGGGTTGGGAACCAGCATTCTGGCGGCATCGCTCACGCTGGCGATCATGACGCTGCCGGTGATCATCGCCAGCACCAAGGAAGCCCTGGCTTCTGTGCCGATGCCCTTCCGTCGCGCCTGTTGGGTGCTCGGCGCCACGCGCTGGCAGACCATCCGTTACGTGGTGCTGCCAAACTCGATCAGCGGGATCCTGACCGGGGTGATTCTCCAGGTTTCACGGGCGGCCGGTGAGACAGCGCCGATCATGTTCACCGGTGCCGCTTTCTATCTGCCCTTCCTGCCCCAGTCGGTTTGGGACCAGTGCATGGCGCTCTCGATGCACTTGTTTACGGTCTCCACCCAGGTGCCGAACGTGCCGGAGGCGATCCCCTACGCCACGGCCTTGGTCCTTCTCGGTCTCGTGCTCGGGGTGAACCTGGCATCGATCATCTTCCGCAGTTATCTGAGGTCGCACAGGAAATGGTAGAGGCGGCCGTCCGGAATAAGATCGAGATCGACAACCTGAGCGTCCACTACGGCCGCAGGCAGGCCCTCGACAGCGTCTCGCTCGAGGTCCGCGAGAACGAGATTCTGGCTATTATTGGGCCGGCCAACGCCGGCAAGACGACGCTGCTGAGTTGTCTGAACCGGATGACGGACTTCATCCCCGACGCCAAGGTCTCCGGGACGATTCGCATCGACGGTCAGGATATTCACGCGCTACGCGACGGCGCGGCACTGCGGCGGCGGATCGGGATGGTCTTCCCGCTACCCGTCGGGCTGCCCATGTCGATTTACGACAATGTTGCCTTCGCGCCGCGCATGGCCGGCCTGCGCGACAAGCGCCGGCTCGACGCGGAGGTCGAGAACTGTCTCAAGCAGGCTGCCCTCTGGGACGAGGTCAAAGATCGACTTGGCGATCTCGGGACCAAGCTGTCGGGCGGTCAGCAGCAGCGTCTGACCATCGCGCGCGCGCTGTCGCTCGCTCCGGAGATTCTCTGCCTCGATGAGTTCTCGATCGCCGTCGACCCGGTGACGACGATGAAGATAGAGGAGGTGATCAAGTCGCTCAAGACACGGATGACTGTCGTTCTGGTCACCAACCTGGTGCTGCAGGCCAAGCGGCTTGCCGATCGCACCGCCCTGCTGCTCGACGGGCGGCTGATCGAGGTCGACAAGAACGAGGTGATCTTCTCCCGCAGCACCGGCGACGTAAAGACGTTCCAGTACGTGCAGGGGCTGTTCGGATGATCGAGACAACGGACACCTCCGCCGCGAGTGCGATCACCACGCGCCAACTCCGCTTGTCGTACGGCGCCAGCGAGGCTCTCCACGGCATCGACCTGAAGATCTCCGTGGGCGCAGTTAGCGGTGTGATCGGTCCTTCCGGCTGCGGCAAGACAACCCTGCTGCGATGCTTCAACCGCATCAATGAGCGCTACGACAACGTGACAACCTCCGGCGAGGTTGTGATTCACGGCCGCAACATCTACGACGCCGATGTCGATTTGATCGAGCTGCGCAAGGCGGTCGGGATGGTCTTCCAACGCCCGAATCCGCTGCCGATCTCCATCCGGGACAATGTTCTGTATGGCTACCGCCTGCACACGCCGCGCGCGCAGCGCAGCCGGGCAAGCGAAGAGGAGGCCCTTCACAAAGCCCTGGAAGAAGTCCAGTTGTGGGACATCCTCAAGGATCGCCTCAAGGAAAAGGGCACCCGGCTCCAGCTCGAGCAACAGCAGAAGCTGTGCATCGCCAGGCTGCTGCCGCTCAAGCCGTCCATCATCCTGATGGATGAGCCCTGCTCGGCGCTCGATCCTGCTGCGACTGAAATGATCGAGAACCTCATGCGCGATCTTGCCGGCACCTACACGATCGTGGTCGTGACCCACAACATGGCGCAGGCCCGGCGCGTGACCGACGAGTGTATCTTTATGTTGCTGGGCGATCTCATCGAGCATCGCCGCACGGAGGATCTCTTCATCCGTCCGCGCGACCAGCGCACAGCCGACTACATCGAGGGCCGATTCGGGTAGACTGAGGCTGCGGTCCGGTTCGGAGTCCTTTGTTGACAGATATTTCTCGTTTTACCGCCGAATCATTGAACGGGATTCTCCCTCCAACCCATCGCGTTGGTTGTCACTGTTGCGCCGTACAATTTGATCCCGGAAGGAAAAGCGTCTGGGTCTTGCACATGTCGCTCGCCTTGGGTTCGTATCGAAAGCAAATGGAGGGATCATGGCACAGATGACAGGTAGCCAGGCTGTAGTTCGCTCGCTGGCGCGCGAAGGAGTGGAAGCGGTGTTCGCGCTGCCGGGAGCCCAGATTATGGGACTCTTTGATGCTCTTTACGATCAACCTGATATGCGCGTGATCACGGTTCGTCACGAACAAACGACCACATTCATGGCGGATGGCTACGCTCGGGTTAAGGGGAAACCGGGAGTGGCGCTCGTTGTTCCAGGACCCGGCGTGCAGAACGCTTCGGCCGGTTTAACCACAGCCTATTCTTCGTCTTCACAGGTTTTACTTTTGGCGGGCCAGATTGAAAGTGCGATGATAGGAAAACATAAAGGTGCCCTGCACGAGATCAATGACCAACTGGATATCGTACGACCGGTTACTAAATGGTGCCGACGGGTGTTGACCGTCGCTGAAATCCCGGGGGCGATTCACGAGGCGATGAGACAGATGAAAACCGGACGACCCCAGCCGACCGAAATCGAAATTCCACCGGACGTGCTGGCATCCAGCGCT
>JAUYJC010000229.1 GCA_030688735.1 Deltaproteobacteria bacterium | reverse complement strand
CGCGCTGGATTTGAAAGTGCGTAGGCCGGCGCGCGACGAGCCGCAAATTTCGGCACGATAGATGAACGAAACGGTCCGAGCCAAGGTCCTCGATGAAGTCCGCGGCGCCGGAGAACCACGCCTGCCGCGGGTCGCATGGCACGAGATCTTCCGGCCGGATGCCGACGGTAACCGGCGACCGCCGATCTGCCACGCCAAAATCCGCAAGCGCAGCCGGCAGATCGATCTCAAAACCGCCCGCTTTCAGTACAGTACCGTTTTCATTCAACCGCCCTTCGAACAGATTCATTTGCGGTTGGCCGACGAAACCGGCGACGAAAGTATTGGCGGGGCGATGATAAATATCCCCGGGCTTGCCCGCCTGTTGAATCGAACCGCGATTCAGAATGATGATCTTTTCGCCGAGGGTCATGGCTTCGGCCTGGTCGTGGGTCACATAGAGCATCGTCGCGCCCAGGCGCTCGTGCAGCTTGGCCAGCTCGACGCGCATGCTCGCTCTTAAAGTCGCGTCGAGATTCGACAGTGGCTCGTCGAATAGAAAAAGCTTCGGTCGTCTGACGATCGCCCGCCCGAGCGCGACTCGTTGTCTCTGCCCGCCGCTGAGTTGCTGGGGCTTGTGTTGCAGTTGCGCTTCGATCTCCAAAAGTCTGGCGACCTCCGTGACTCTCTCTTGAATCTCATGCTTCGCCACCTGTTGCAGGCGAAGAGCGAATCCCAGGTTCTCAAACACGGTCATGTGAGGATAAAGGGCGTAATTTTGAAACACAAAGGCGACGTCGCGCGCGCGCGGCGGCAACGGGTCGACCCGAGCCGCGCCGATTTGGATCTCTCCGCTCGAAGCGGTTTCCAATCCCGCGACGATTCGCAGCAGCGTGGTCTTGCCGCATCCCGAAGGGCCGAGCAGAACGCAGAATTCGCCGTCGTCGACTGTAAAAGAGACCTCACCGAGAACGCGGGTTCGACCGAACGACTTTGAAACCTTTTCTACCGAGAGTGAGGCCATCTTCTAATTTTCGTTTTTAGATTTTAGATTTGGGACCGGGAAACGCTTCCTAAATTCACCGCTTCGAACAATCCAAAATCGCAAATCCAAAATTCTTGTCATCCCTTCACCGCTCCGGCCGACAACCCCTGAACGATGCGACGTTGAAAAATGAGCGTCAGGGCTACCAGCGGCAACGTGGCGATGGTCGAGGCGGCGGCGATTTCACCCCAGGGCATGGTGTACTCGCCGGGAAATAGCGCGATGCCCACCGGCAACGTTTGCACCGCCGGGTAGGTCAGAATGATCAGGGCGAAGAAAAACTCGTTCCACGCATGGATGAAAACCAAGATCGCCGCGGTAAAAAGTCCCGGCGCGGCGAGCGGCAACACCACCAAACGCAGCGCCTGCCAACGCGTGCAGCCATCGATGAGTGCGGCTTCTTCGATATCATGGGGCAACTCCTTGAAAAATGTCGTGAGCACCCAGATGGCGAACGGCAAGGAAAGTGAAATATAAGCCGCGACGATACCATGATAGCTATTGAGCCATCCCAGCGAACTAAGCAGCCGCCACACCGGACCGGCGATCGCAATCTGGGGAAACATCGAAAGCGCGAGCAATAGCATTAAGTAGACCCACCCCCAGCGAAAATTGAACCGGGCCAATGCATAGGCGGCCAATGAGGCAACGAAAATGCTGATGGCTGTCGTGGCCCCGGCGACAATGGCACTGTTGGCAATGTAGCGCAGCAAGCCGTGGTCCTCGATGGCGGAGCGATAATTATCCCAGTGAAAACTTGGGAGAAGGACAGGCGGTATGGAACTTATTTCAATCGGGCTCTTCCACGAAGTCAGCAAAAACCACAGAAACGGAATCAAGCTAAAGGCCGCGATTGCGACAACCCAGCCGAGAAAGATGATTTTTCTCATCCCTGGCGATCCTTTCCAAGCAGCCGCGCGCCAAGCAGGCGAATGTACAGAAGCGACAGGATCAGAGAAAGCATAAATACCGCCACCGCAATGGTTGAGCCGTAACCGATCATCCCCTCGGCGAAACTCTTTTTGTAGCCGTGAAATTGCAGCACGTTGGTCGTGTCCGCCGGGCCGCCTTGGGTCATGACGAAGACCAAATCGAAGACTTTGAGCGCGTCGATGGTGCGAAAAAGTAGCGCCAGAAGCAAGGCGGGCTTGACCAGCGGCAACGTGATATGGCGAAACTTCTGCCACGCGCTGGCGCCGTCGATGCTGGCCGCCTCGTAGAGTTCGCCTGGAATGACTTGCAGCCCTGCTAGAATAATCAGCGCGGCAAACGAAGTGGTCTTCCAAATGTCCGCGACCATGATCGATGCCAGCGCGAGCCCGGGCTCGGCAAGCGGTGCCCAGTAACGATCGGTGGCATCGCCGAACAAGACAAAATTGAATAGGCCGTAACGGTCGTTAAATATGAAGCGCCACATTTGCGACGAGACCACGGTGGGAATCGCCCAGGGCACCAGCACGATGGCGCGCAGCCAACCGCGGCCGCGAAATGATTCATTCAGTAGCAGAGCCATGCCGAGGCCGAGCAGCACTTCGACGGGCGTGGTGACCGCCACGAATATCATCGACGTCAGCAGTGACTGGAGCGCCACCGGGTCGCCGACCAGGTCTTGATAATTCTCCCAACCGATGAACTTCTGGCCAATCCAGGGCAGCGTCAGAATCATCCGGTAAAAGCTCAAGCGAAAGGATTCGAGAATCGGATAGAGAGAAAACGTCAGAACGAACAGAAAACTCGGCAAGAGAAACCCTAAAACCGGATCGTTGGTTCTTTTCACCGGCTCGGCCTTTCACGTAGAAGATCCAAAACGCGATCCATATCCCGCGTTGCCAAACGGGCGAGTTGGTCGATGTCGGAATCGGGGATGGCGATCGCCGAGCTGAAGTAGCGCTGCATGATGTTGGAAAGCGGCAGGTAGACCGGCGTGCGCGGCCTCGGCGCGGCCAGAGTAAACGTTTCGTAACGGGAGCTAAAGTGCGGGTGCTTGGCCAGAACCTCGGGGTCGTGATACAAGGCCGCCCGCGCCGGCCCTCGGCCAGTCGCAAGGGCGATCTGTTTTTGCGCTTCTCGGCTGGTCATATGCTGGACGAATTCCCAGGCCAAACGTGGGTTCCGCGAGAAGCGGCTGATGCCCAGCTGCCAGCCGCCCAAGGTCGCCACACTTTTGTGACCGGGGAATGATGGCAATGGCATCATGCCCACGTGGCCGGCGATTTTCGACCGTTTTGGATCGTTGGCGACTTCCCACGCGTAGGGCCAGTTGCGGTGAAACAGCGCTTTCCCCTGGGTGAAAAGCGCCAGCGATTCGGGCTCCTGATACGCCAGCACGCCGCGATGCGAAATCTTCCGAACGATTTGGTCCCGCACGAAGCGCACCGCCTGCTTGGCTTGGTCGCCATCGAGGGTGCTCTTGAGATTTTGTTCGTCCCAGAGCGACGCGCCGTTGCTCATGATGAATTCCATCATGTTGCAGATCAGCCCCTCGTACTGTTTGAACTGCGCCGAGTAGCCGGTCAGATAGGGATCGCGCTCCCGCGCCAAGATCAGCTTGGCCTGGTCGACCAGTTCAGGCCAGGTACGCGGCGGCGCGAGGCGGTATTTCGCCAGCAGATCCTTGCGAAAATAGAGCATGCCGGCGTCGACGAACAGTGGCACGCCGTAAATCCGGCCGCGATAGCGGTTGGCTTCGATCGGCGCGCTCAGAAATTCCTTTTGCTGCGCGGCGGAGAAGAATTCATCCAACGGCAACGCCCAGCCGGCGGCGGCAAATTCTCCGGGCCAGATCACGTCCATGAAAAACACGTCCATCTCGGGGTCGCGATTGCGCAGCTTCTGGGTCACCAGATCGTGAAATTCGGTGGAGGAATGGGGACCGATTTCGCGAACTACCTCGACGCCTGCATGGTGCGTTTCGAAATCGGCGATGATCCGGTCCCATACCCCGGCCGCCTCGGACCGCCAGGTCACGAATCGCAGTTGAGATTGCGCCGTCGCCTCGGAAACGATCAAACAAAAAGAGAGAATGGCTAATATTGTTTTCACTTGAAAACTGCGCATGCGGGAGCGATGCTTCAAGCCGACTCTCGGTTCAATAGATTGTCGATGGCCTCCCGCCAGCCATCGGGTCCGATGCCGTGGGTGCGCTTTACGCTCGGCAGATGTGCTGTGACCTCGGCATCCCAACGACCATCGGGATTGCGAACCAGCACCGCGATGTCTGTTTCCCGGAGCAGCGGCAGATCGTTGGCCGAGTTTCCCAGACCAACCGCCACCACCTCGCCCCATTGACGCCGATAGAAGTCGAGCAGCTTTTTAACCGCTTCGCCTTTGCCGTGGCCGCCGGTGAGGTGATAGAAGCGGTCTCCTTTGGTAACCGTAAGCCCTTGGGCCTGAAGCACCGCGATAAGTTGCGCTGCGTTGCCGGATTCGATCACAAACGGCTCATCATACTCCCGTTGCCACGCGCGGAACGCTTGGTCTTTAGGCAATCCCGTCAACTCGTTAATTTCGTCAAGGCTCATGCTCGCAAAGGACCGAAAAACCACGCCGCAGCTGCGCGCCGCCTGCGCCAGCCGCTCGCGCAAGAAAAGAATGTCGCTGCCCAATTCCAACACATCGAAGGGGCCGTCGCGTTTCATTTCGATTGCGCTGAATTGGAAATATCCCGGAGGAATGTGGATGGACCCGCCGCTTTCGCAAATGAACGGATCCCTCAGCTCGAGCTCGCGCCAAAGCGGCAGCATTTCAGCGCGCGTCTTGGTCGAGCAAAGAACGATGGGGATACGCCGTTTCCGCAGCCGCTGCATGGCGGGCAAGCTCAATGCAAAGCTGTAGGTCTGTTGGTCGAGCAGCGTGCCGTCGAGGTCGGTAATGACCACGATCTTTTTCTCATTCACTTGGCTTTTCATGCCTCTGCGCCGCGTTTCGCCCGGTACTCCGGAATCGAGTTCATGGGCGGCCGCTCGCGGTCCTGGATCTCTTTAAGCTCCAGCGCGTAGCCGCGCTCTCGGGGTTTGATGAGCTTCATGCTGCGATTGACCTCGTCCATGAGTTGGATACGGTTCTTCCCTTCCAACCGCTGCATGACGACCTGGAGTATAGCGAATGCCATTTGGCTGAGCGAAGGCAGGGGTTGATTGCGGTGCACCCGTTCTTCGAGATCGACCTGAGCGATCGCCTTCAAGCCAAAGTCATTGAACAGATCGATCAGTAAACCGGTCTCCACGCCGTAGCCGGTAAAGAACGGCACCCGCTCCAGCACCGATCGGCGACCGGCGTATTCGCCCGCCAGGGGCTGAATCATCCCGGACAGTTCGGGATAGAAAAGATTGAACAGCGGCCGGATGGTCAACTCTGTCACTCTTCCGCCGCCTTCGGAAACGAGCTTTCCCTCCGTCTTGATCGGTCGGCGATAAAAGCCTTTGACGTATTGGATCTCAGGTTCCCGCAACAGCGGACCCAAGAGACCGTATACGAATCCTGGGTAGAAGTTTCTGATGTCGGTATCGACCCAGGCGATGATATCCCCGCTAAGAACAAAAAGACTTTTCCAAAGCGCCTCGCCTTTGCCCTTGAACGAGCCGTGTTGTGGCAGGATCTCCTGGTGGACGTAAACCGGGATGCCGAAATCCTTGGCGATTTTGACGGTGTCATCCGTCGAACCCGAGTCAATGAGCACGATCTCGTCCAGGAGCGGAACTTCATCGTAAAGGTTATGCTTGATGAGTCGGATAATGTTGCCGACCGTTTCCGCTTCGTTGAGGGCGGGCAACCCCAGGCTGATCGTCA
>JAUYJC010000225.1 GCA_030688735.1 Deltaproteobacteria bacterium | reverse complement strand
GCCTGGGTGGGCAAGCGGATGAAAGCGATTCGGTTTGGGGTGATCCATTTGCCTGGACGAATCCTGAGTCGTGCTCGGGGCTTGGTGGTTCGTTTGGAGAAGAAGTGTTCTGCCTATCGACTTCTGATCGAGGCACGAACGAGGATGGCGGAACTTGCGGTCGTGACCTCGGGGTAAGCGTAGCAGGAGAGCAGAAGGGAGAAACACGTTCCAGCTTTCAACTGCGAAGGGAGTAGTATGTCTGAAAAGTGCTGAGAATCACTATCAAGGACCTCTCAAGCTGTAAATACGCCTAGGCCCAACTGCGGTCAGAGCTAGAAGCCGCTGTCAGAGAGGAGCGGCAACGCCGGATTGTTATGTCGCTATATTAGGTGGTGGATTTGGGTCGACGTCAATCAGTCAAGTAAAACTCCGAGACGCGATGCGCGACCCCATCGGATTGCAAGCTTCCGGGTGCCAGGGTCTTTCGGCGAAATTCGAAGACGAAATGCCAACCCGCTCCTCATTGTGCGGGTGTTTGTATCGTCAGCGCGTAACGATCGCGGACCCGTATGACAAAGCCGTCCTCCAACGGTACCAGGCGGCCGCGACATTCATCCGAGATGCCATGGTAAATCAACGTGTCTTGCAGGTGCTAAGATGCCGCAATGATCCGACGGCCGACCCAAAATTGGCTTTGGAGTCGAACGGATCCAGCCCGAGTGATGATCGGATGAGAAGCGCCACGTTGCGCTGGGATTTTCATTGCGCCGGCGCTCGTTGCACCGCAGTTTCGACGGAGAATGTTTTCCCGACGATATCGACTACCATGTGAGTTAAATCTCCCAGCCGATCGCCGATCTCATTTCGGAGGCTTAGCCGTGAAGTTCCAGAAAGTAGATTGTGCGATTCCATGGGGTCTGCTTCGAGATCGAATAGTTCCAGCGAGAGAATGATGTCTTCAAGCTGAACCAACGGATCTCGCGAGAAAAACAGGTTCTCGGCAACCAGCGTTCCCAGGGAAGAAACGTAGGGAGGATGGTGGTAAGAGGTAATTATGAGCTTGTAAGGATAACGGATATAGGCTTTCAGGTTAAACCCCCGAATGAGAGTTTTCTGTGCGGCCAAATTCTTGAGTCTTGACCAAAGCGAAGTATTTTGTCCGCGTAAATTAACGTTGTAACGCTGTCGAGTCGGCCGGTAGAGATAACGCTTGTCTTCAGCCACCAGGATTCGATTTCGTCCCGTACTAACCGGCTCCAAGAGGCTTCGTCCGCTTATACTTTCCGGAACGGTGTATTCCACGAGTTGCAAAAGGGTCGGGAGAATATCAACTATGCCGCATGACTGTTCTTGAGCCGCCGCGAGTTTCTCGTGATATTCACGCGGAGCTCCACCGGGCAGGCGCAACACCATGGGTACGCGTAAAAGGTCGTCGTGAAGTCTTCCTCCGTGATGGATGCGAGCGCGATCGTAGTCAAAACCCTCGCCGTGATCCGCAACAAAGCAAATGATTGTTTGATCCAGATCGATCAATTCAAGAAACGCCGCAAGCTGTTCCTCCATGTGGCGGGTCGACGCATCATAAATTGAGCGAACTTTGGCGCGTTGCTGCGCCGGTAAGCCGGTCCATGTGCCCACCCGGGCGCCAAGAAGAAACCAGTCGTGATCGTCTGGGAACATCTCTCGATAGTAATCTCGGCTGACCTCGCGGAAATAATCGTGAGGAATATTCGTATGAAAAAAGAAAAAGAAAGGTCTTTTTCCGGCTGTGTCCGTGAGAACCTGGCGAGCCCGATCGAAGGGCTCCTCGTGTTTGGGATAATACCAATATTTATCGAAGTCCCCTGGAAACCCCGTGAACTCCCGAAGGTTCCGGTTATTGACGATAGCAACTTTTTGGAATTTCCCGTTTAAATAACGGCCAAGCGTCGGTCGGCCGAGAGGACGATCATGGAAAAAATATCCATGGCTGGAGCTGTCAATCCCTGAAAGAATGCTGGCACAAGCGGGAAGGGTCCAAGGCGCTGAACTGAAACAGCGATCGAATGCATAGAAAGGTTGAAGTTTATCAAAAAACGGAGACCGCAACTCGGCCGCAGGCGAAAGCGCAGCGTTATCTTTCCGATACGTGTCGGCAACGATGAGCACGAGGTTATATGAAGGTTGGGCCATCAGTACCGCTCGGTTCCTCTCCATTCTTCTACACCGACTTCCACATGAACTCAACGATGGTGAATGGTGTCATGAATGGTGTGACTGGTGTCAGGCTCGACAGATCGGAAAGATGTATTGTAAGAAGGCGTGGTCATGCCGCGTCCGCCGCGTATTCACGTTGCTGGAGCCCTTTATCACACAATCGCCAGAGGCAACGGCGGTCAGAAGACTTTTCTCGATGAGAAAGACTATCAGGCTTTCGTTGACGGGCTGGGTAAACTAAAGAGAACGACGCCGTTCTCGGTATATGCGTCTTGCCTGATGCCGAATCACCTGCTTATCGAGCCCCAGCGGTTCCCGCTTTCCGTGATTATGCAGAGGCCGTTAACCCGGTATGTGGGGGGGCTTTAATTTCCGTCACCGCCGTATCGGGCATCTTTTTCAAGGCCGGTACAAGGCGATCCTGTGTCAGAGAGACGCCTATCTTCAGGAACTGTTGCGTTACATCCACTTGAATCCGGTGCGCGCCAAGTTAGCCAAAGATGTATCGGCATGGAAGTGGTCGAGTCACGGAAAGTATGTAGGCAGGGTGAAGAGCGATTTGACAGACAAGGGGTTTCCTCTGTCTTTGTTTCATAAAGACGTGGGCACCAGCCGCAGGCTCTAC
>JAUYJC010000218.1 GCA_030688735.1 Deltaproteobacteria bacterium | reverse complement strand
CCTTCGTGATCTTCGTGGTGAACGAAATCAAGGTAATTGTGCCAGGTTACCTACACAAAAGCCCGAACAGCCGAAATTTTTTAACTTGTTGTTCGAAGAATTCATTCAAAGGAGGGAATAGTCATGCCAAGGATCGCACATATCGCCATTCTCGCCGCGGAGCCGGCGAAGCTTGCGGAGTTTTACCGGACCGCCTTCGGCTTTAAAGAAGTCGCCCGCAGCGGCGAAGCCGGCGAAGCCATCTACGTCTCGGATGGCCATATCAATCTGGCCCTGTTGCCGGCGCGCAACCGGCGCGAAGGAATTTTTCATTTCGGCGTCCAGGTGGAAGACGTCAAGGGCGCGGCGGCAACAGCGCTGGCCGCCGGCGCCACCGGTGGCAAGGCCGAGCTTCCCAAAGACGGCCGCTTCGCCGAGACCTTCGTGCTCGACCCGGTGGGGACCCGCGTCGATCTTTCCCAAGGCTGGAAAGTTTGATTCGTTCGGCCGGCGCTGCACGCCTGTCACGGACGGGTACTGGTTCGTTTTCAAGACGCACCGACTCTCGACAGAAGAAAGATTCCTCGCGGAGTTTATCCTGAGCATGGCCGAAGGACTCGGAATGACTGTGAAGCAGGCTATCATCCCGAACGAAGCGAGGGTTCTTGGGCAAAATGAACCACGGCCCACGGATGAACGCCGCTTGACCGTGTTCGCCGGCAAAGGTAAATATCATTTTCATCTGCATTGCGCGAAAGGAGCAACACAACGTGGAGCTGAACGAAAAGAGACATGACTTTTCACTGAGAAACTTGATTACGACGACAGCGACAGACGAAGGCGCCGGCGGCGGAGCCGGCCCGCTACCCTACGGCGCGGGCATTGGAAAGATTCCAGCGAGCTGGGACTTAGAGGCCGACGTGGTCATTATCGGTTCGGGCGCGGCAGGATTGCCGGCGGCGATCAAGGCGGCCGACGGCGGAGCCTCCGTCATTGTCGTGGAAACGAATTACGACATCGGCGGCCACGGGATCATTAGCGGCGGCAATGTGCCGCTCGGCGGCGGCACCAGCGCGCAGAAAAAATACGGCATCAAAGATTCGCCGGACACTGTCTTCTCGGATCTCACCGACTGGTCCATCGTCCAGCCTAACGGCTGGCCGGACTACCGCTATAACGACCGCGCGGTGATGCGCGCCTTCGCCGATCACTGCGCGCCGACCTTCGAATTTCTCGTGGAGAACGGGGTGCAGTTTAAAGACATGCCACCGGACAATCAGGGCGGGCACAACGTCGGGAACTCGGCGCCGCGGGAGAATCATGCGTTCTGGACCAAAGGCGCGGGACTGGAAAGCCCCAATGCTAGAGGGGGAACCGCCGTCATACGGCCGCTGGAGAGCAGCGCGCGCGCCAAGGGCGTTAAATTTTTGCTGAACTATAAGATGGCGAGCCTCGCCCGTGAGTCGTCGTCGGGTCAAAAGGGCGGCAGAGTGATCGGTATTACCGCGGCGTACACACCGCGCATCATGCCCGGACAGTCGGTGCCGCTCAAAAGCTTTCGCTCCGACGGCAACATCGAGAGCACCAAGCCGACGATGAATATCCGGGCCAAGAAAGCGGTCATTCTCGCCACCGGCGGCATGACCAGCAACTTAAACTTCCGGCGCATGTTCGATCCCAGGTTGACAGAGGTGCTGACGGTGGCTGGCGAGCCCTACACCTATCAAGACGCCAGTGGCGAGCTTGCGGCGATGGCGATCGGCGCGTCGCCTTGGGGCCTGGTGAACCAGACTTTGGAGAACGGCGACAATATACGCACCCAGCGGGTGCTGGCGACGAAATGGAATTATATGACCTGGGAGCTTGAGTTCCCGCTCTTCCCGCTGGTGCGCGCCACCGGGCTGGCGGTGAAGGATTGGCACGATCTGATTTTAATCAATCAGGCGGGCAAGCGGTTCTATGACGAGACCAAAGGCGATTACCCGCACGGCAACGTTTACAACGACTTCAATCCTTACACGCCCAACGACTATCGCAACAACGAGAAGATCGATTACCACCCGAGCAAATATAATTTCTTCAACGCCGCGGTGGCGATGAACGAATATTCGGAGCCGCCCGATTATTCCGCCGGGCCGATCTGGGCGATCTTCGACGCCGACGCGGTGGCACGAAACAAGTGGAAGGTCGCGCCGCCACACGTCGATCCGGACGGATATTTCTTCACCGCCAATACGCTCGCCGATCTCGCTCCGTTGATCAAGAACGAGTATCAAGCGAAGCCGATGAAGGGCGAGACGTTGCAAGCGACGGTGGAGCGCTACAACTCTTTCGTCGCAGCGGGCAAGGACGCGGACTTCGGCAAGCCGGCGCCCAAATACAAAATTCAAAAGCCGCCGTTTTACGCGGCCTGGGCGACGCCCAACGTGCACGACACGCGCTCGGGGCTGCGGATCAACATGAAGTGCCAGGTCGAAGACATGAACGGCCAATTGATTCCCGGTCTCTATTGCGCCGGCGAGTCGGCGGGCGGTTTCAATCAGCATGGTCTCGGCCGTTGCACTACCCAGGGCTTCATCGCCGGCAAAAACGCGGCGCAGGAGAGATCGACGGAGTAATCTCCGGCTCGCTTCCGCGATCAGCGGTGAAGGCTCGGACAAACTCGCGCAAATCCGCCGGCCGCAGGCAGGTCCCAGTTTATCCCGGATTCCGCGTTTGAAAGTTAAGGCATGGAGAGAGGTGCGAGCCTTCCGTAGCGAAGGCAATAGACCTCTGCCTCTAAGACGGTTGAGATCAGCGGTGCCCTGAGTGGCATTCGTAACCCGCTGACAACAGATTGCCAAGCCTGAAAAACGACTTTGATACTGCGGAGATCGGTGCCTTCGCTACTCCAGTCTCACACCTCTCTCCGTAGAGATTGTAACTTCAACTGCGGAATCCGGGTTTATTCCGCCGGGTCGGCGGAAATCGTTTTGGTGGGAGCAAAGGCAAGCTGAAAGGTTGTTACGCCGGCGACGGATTGCCAGTAAAGCTCCCCGTGAATTTGCTCGGCTAAATTGCGCACGACCTTGAGGCCGAGCGAGGAGCCGTTTTCCCAATCCAGAACTTCCGGTAGGCCCATGCCGTTGTCGCTTACGCGGAACATCAACTTGTCCAGTCCCTCTCGATGAAAAGCAACCTGGATCTTGCCCGCCCGCTCGCCGGGAAATGCATGTTTAAAAGCATTGGTCAGGATTTCGTTGAAGATGAGACTTACGGGAATCGCCAGATCCAGGTCTACCGCCACGCTTTCCAACTCCGTCTCCACGCGCACGCGCGGGTTCATCGCGCCGTAGGAACCGGCGATGTTGGCGGTAAGCTCTTTCAGATGTTCGCCGAAGTCGATGGCGCTGAAGTTCGACGAGCGGTACAACTGCTCGTGCACCAGCCCAATGGAGTGCACCCGGTCCTGACTTTCTTTGAGCGCCTGGCGCGCCGCCGGATCGCGCAGCGCGCTTGACTGCAAATACAAAAGGCTGGAAATGATTTGCAGGTTGTTCTTGACCCGGTGGTGAACCTCTCTCAGCAGTGTCTCTTTTTCCTGAAGAGAATTTTTGATCTGCTCTTCCGCCCGCTTGCGCGCGGTGATGTCGGTGTGGGTGCCGAGCATGCGCAGGGGGGTTCCATTCGCGTCCCAACTGACGATGCTGCCGATCGACAAGGTCCACAGCCAGTCGCCCGATTCGGTTCGCTGCCGGAATTCCACTTCGTAGCTCGGAATCTCGCCGCGAATATAGGCCAAATAAGTGGCATAGACTTTTTCCCGGTCATCCGGATGGAGACGCTCGGCCCATTTGGCGTTGGTCTCCTCGAAGGTAGCCGGATCGTATCCGATCATGACCGCGTATTCCGGACTGACCTTAGCCTCGCCGGTGCTCACATCGAGATCGTAGAGACCCTGGCCTGCGGCATGAAGCGCCAGCCTCAAACGTTCTTCGCTTTCCTGTAGTGCCACCTCGGCCCCCTTGCGCTCGCTGATGTCGGTGATGGAGCCGACCATGCGCATGGGGCGGCCGTTCTCATCGCGCACCGCCTCGCCACGCGTGACGATCCAACGGTAGCTCCCGTCTTTGTGCCGCAGCCGCAGCTCCGCCCGAAAGGGCTCGCCGTTTTCGAGGTGGCGTTTGATGGTCTCGTTCACGCGCGTCATATCATCGGGGTGGATCAAGTCGAAGAAAGATGATTCAAGGTTGGGCAACTCGTCGTCGCGATAACCGACAATCTCTTTCCAGCGCGGAGAGACATAGGCTTCATGGGTTTGCAAATTCCAATCCCAAATCCCGTCGTTGGCGCCGCGCACCGCCAGCGCAAAGCGCTCTTCGCTGGCCTCCAGCCTTTCAATGGCGCCCTCCCGCCGCGCGATCTGGAATAACACCATGGCGGCGAACGCAACGATCACGAGGCTGACTCCGCTCGCCCACCACAGGTAAACCCGCTTGTCTTGCTCGAAACTCGCCACCACGGCCGCTTCCGACATGCCGACCAACACCACCAGCGGGTAACCCTTTACAGCACGGTAGCTGTGGATGCGGTTGATGCCGTCCAGCGGGCTGGTCGCAAGAAACTGACCCCCTGATCATGCTGGGGTAGATACGTCGTGAACAAGGGGCCGCGACTTATGTCCTGACCCACTTCCGAGTTCTTGCTCGACCTCCGGGCGCGGATCACACGGTCGCGGCCCACCAGTACCACTGACGCATCGGGCCCAAGATCGATCTGGTCGTATAAGCGGGAGAAGTACTGCGGATTCATGCCGACCACCGTGTATCCGCCAAACGATCCGTCGGCTTGGTTCATTCTGCGGGAAAGAAATATCGTCGTTTCGCGGTTGATGGTTCCTACCCGCGGCTTGGCGATGAAAATCTCATGGTTGGCGTTCTTGAGATGAAACTCCGTGTTCTCCCGATCCCGGACGTTCTGGGGATCCCTGAACGAGGGAACGCTATTCAAAATCAGGTTCCCCTCCGCGTCGACCACACTGAGGGCGCTGTAGGGCTCCAGCTCCGACTCACGCTCGCGAAGGTACTGCGCCAGATCGAGCTGCGCACCCTGCCGCTTGTACTCGGTTTCGAGCTTCTTGAGCGTAACCGATGCGGCGGCTAACGTCCGAAGCACATGTTCTTCGAACAATTGAGCATAATGGGTATCCCCTTCACTCACGTAGCCCCCAGGGCTGGGGCTGGATCGCGGACAGCAATGATCTGATGGTAGGTGTCGGTGCGACGGCAACGGCCTGCTGAACGAGGCGATGGAAGAGCAGTCCGCGGGCTTGGGAGCGCCGGCGGTTGAATCTGAAAGTGAACTCGTCGAGGTAGTAATCGAGATGCTGAGGCTGAATTCCACCCTGATGT
>JAUYJC010000106.1 GCA_030688735.1 Deltaproteobacteria bacterium | reverse complement strand
GATGCTTCTACGGTTAGCTCAGCACGACCAGATTTCGTAGGGGAAGCGGCGTTTTCCGGGTGGAAATCCCCAGTAAGGTCTGGAAGGCGGCCATCGGCTTGCGTCGAAGGTCATCGTGCTGAGTCAACCGTAGAAGCATTTGGGTTTATTTGACTGCGGTTTGTTTCGGATTTCGTGCTTCGGATTTTGGATTTTGTTTCGCTGGTTGCTTGGCGGGATAAATTTTCCTGGAGTTGTTCTGTTCAATATTTCCAAGGTGAGTATCTATAAGCGGACCGGGGTTCGAATGATGACAAAAAAATTCTCGATTTTATCCATAGTCCTAACCGGCACAGTTTTTTTCGCATGGGCAACCGAACCTGCGTTTGCCCAGGAACCCTTTTACAGGGGTAAGACCATCCGCATCGTCGTGGGTTTCGGCGCAGGCGGAGGATTTGACGCCTATGCTCGCTCGTTGAGCCGCCATATGGGTAAGCATATTCCGGGTAGTCCCACGTTGATCGTAGAAAACATGACAGGCGCCGGCAGCCTAATTGCCGCCAGCCATCTTTACAAGGTAGCCAGACCCGACGGTCTGACCATCGGGACCTTCCATGGAAGCCAGGTCATCGCCCAGCTCATAGGCGGTCAAGGGATCGAATTCGACGCACGCAAACTGGAATGGATTGGGACCCCCGGGAAGAACCATGATGTCTGCCTCCTCAGTAAAGCAAGCGGAATCACTTCCGTTGAACAATGGGTGGCGGCAAAAACACCTGTCCGGCTTGGCGGGTCCGCACGCGGCTCGTCCACAGATGATATCCCGAAAATTTTGAGGGCCGTTTTGGGTCTACCCTTAAGGGTCGTCACCGGCTATAAGGGGACCGCCGATATGCGGCTCGCGGTGGATGGAGGAGAACTTTCGGGACTCTGCGGAATATCGGCGGCCTCGGTGAGAGCCACTTGGAAAAAGCAACTTGAGGCGGGTGATATAACGATTGTGCTACAGAACGCACCGCAGCCTCACCCCGATCTCCCCAGCAATATTCCGCTAGCCATCAACTTGGCTAAAACCGATGAAGGACGCCAATTAATCCAAACCGGCATCCACGCTCCAAGCGCCATCACCTATGCTTACTCAGCGCCTCCAGGCACGCCACAAGATCGAATTCAGATCCTACGTCGCGCCTTTGGGAATACCACCAAAGATCCGGAATTCTTAGCCGAGGCTACCAAAGCTAATCTTGACGTTAACTCCATACAAGGTGAGGAAGTCGCCAAGCTCGTTGCTGACCTTTTCAGGCTCGAGCCCAGGATAGTCTCTCGGCTCAAAGAGCTCCTGGGGCAACCGAATTAGATGGGCCGCGCAGGGTCTTCGAGCCCGGGGGGCGGGGTCTGGCCTATCAAACATTACAATCTTACTCGTCGCTATCTTCGAGCGTCAAATCGCGGATCTTGCGGTGGCCGGATGAAATGATTTCTTGACCTTACTGCTTTGTTCAAGCGGTTCAATGCCTTTCGGCAGTTCAAGACCTCACGGCCGTTCGAGGTTCAATGTTCAAGGAAACGCAAATGCAGTTGGATACTTCCACGTTTCGGCAATTCCCGAAACGTCGAAATGACCGTGCTAGCCTCGCCCCCTTTTTCTTCGCCGAAGCTTAACTTTCAGTCTTTTTTTATTATCGGATCGATGGACACTTTCAAGGCGACGCCGAGAGGCAATGGACTCTCGCCGACACTCAAGATCGTACCTGATTGTTCCATATCCCAGGTTGAGACCTTCCCTTTCGTAATGGATTCTTTCGTGGCGGCATCCAAGGTATCGGCTGGGGGTGATTTGATCAGGTATTTGACCTGGCTGCCGTCCTTCAGCGTGACCGAGAGAACCGTCTCGTTTCCTTCTTCCTTCGCCAGTGTCTGAAGCGCGGCGATTTGGCTCGTGAGGGCGGTCTTGTTAACGGTGTACATATACAGCCAGATGGAGGATCCGATGATGGCGATTATAAGCAACCAGGCATACTGGCCGATCCTTTGCTGCCTTTTCACAGCTCGGCTTCTCTGTAAATCAAAGAAACGGCGATACGCTTCCCCTTCTATCGCCGCTCTCTTTGCCGGGTCTTGCTCCGTTGAACCTTGAGGTTGGTCAAAGGAAAGTCCGATGCTGTTCAATACCATGCCGACGATCACCAACACTAAGGGAATCGCAACTATAAACATCGGATTCATAACTCTCTCCTTGATCAGGCTCTTGATAGCCTTTGGATATTGGAAGAGGGAGGAGAACGGCGCCGAAAATACAGTCGCCGCAACTCCGGCGCCGAACCCCTGCCACCGTTGCGTTTGTGGTTCGGCCTTCTACCTCTTACGCGCCATTATTACGAAGGAACAATCTAGGATGATTCTATAGCTCCAAAATCGCTCTCTGGCAAGGGAACCCCGTGGTCGGGAACACTAAAATTTGTGGCGGCTTCGCACCGGCGAGCCTTCCAGTTGCCGCAACAAATGCCATTCGCCTCGCGACCTGATCGCTCCGGGCACGACCGAATTTGCACCCATTGGCGGGGGCAAGAAAAAGAACCGATTTTGCCGCTGCCGTTGCGCGCCTACGCGGATCGGTGCTAGAAAAAACCAGCCGGCCATTGAAAAAGGCTCACCTGCTTCGTTGCGCTCGACCACCTCGCTCCGACGTACTCCATAAGTACGCCTTCGCTCGTCGATTCTTCGCGCGCCTCGCATCTGAGACCTTTTCGAACAGCCGCTAAGAGAATATTTCAATAGTCTGCAAGAATGACGACCGTCCAAACCGGAGAATTCCTATGCGCCAACGAACCGACTATCCGACATTTTCCGATCAGGAACTCGAAAGCCGCCACAAAGCGGTTTACCAGCTGATGGAGCAAGAAGGCGTCGACGCGGCGCTCATCTACGGCAGCGGACGCTACGCCTCGGACATCTATTGGCTAAGCGATTGGCCGAGCAGTCGCGAAGCGTATTTGCTCATGCAATCCGGCAAGGAGCCGGTGATCTTGATGCAACTGTTCAATCATTTTCCGATGGCGCTGGTGATGTCGTGGATCAAGAACGTCCGTTGGGCCGGGGCGAACACGACCAACAGCGTCGTCGAGCTGATCCGTGAGCGCGGCTTGGAATCGAAGAAGATCGGCCTGGTCGGGGCGATCTCCTACCAGGTCTACAATAAGCTCCGCGAAAAATACCCCAACGCAACCTTTGTCGATCTCGGCGGCAAGCTGCGCATAATGCGCACTGTGAAAAGCTCGGAAGAGATCGAGCGCATCCGCTTCGCTTCGAAATTGACCGATCAGTCGATCCAAGCGCTGGCCGAAGGATTGAAGGAAGGCCTGCGCGAAGACGAGATTCCGGCGCTCATCGAGCCGGTTTATCTCAAGCAAGGCGGCTACGCGGGGATTCATTTCATGAGCAGCATGCCGATGCGCGAGCCGGATTTTGCGGTGCCATCGCAGTTCCACTCGAAGCGCAGGCTCAGAAAGGGCGATTGCTTGATCACGGAAATCAGCGGCGCCTATTCCGGCTACAGCGGGCAAATGCACCGGACCTTTTCCATCGGCGAGGGGCCGACGCCGCAGTGGCAAAAGATGCACGACGCGGCCATGGAAGCATTCGAAATTCTCTCCAAGGTCATCAAAGACGGCGCGACCACGACGCAAGCCGAAGAGGCGGCGGAGATCATCCACGAGCGCGGCTACAGCACCTACGACGATTTAGTCCACGGGGTCAATCAGTATCCGCCGATCTTCCAAACCAAGACGCGCAAGCGCCACGATTCCAAAGAGATGCACTTTCGCGAGAACATGGTGATCGTCATCCAGCCGAACCTCATGACTTACGACGAAAAAATGGGCCTGCAATTCGGCGAGACCTTGGTGGTGAAGAAAAACGGCTGCGAGAGCTTGAACGCCTACCCGAGGGAATGGGTAACGTGCAAGGGATGAGAAAACTCTTGCCCCGGATGTTCCATGACTCCATGCCCCCTTTTTCCGTCGCCTCAAAGGTCGCAAAACCCGACTCAAGCCTGCCGCGCAAGCTCTGTCCGGCTTTAGTTGCCGATCCGCGATCCGAATGATCGAGAAAATCTTTAAGCCGCTCAGCGGTTTATTTTACGGCTGGCGGATGGTGGCGGTCGGTTGCGCCATGCGCATGCTCGGCGGCGGGTTTCATCTTTTCGGCTTTACTATCTTCTTCCTGCCGATCACCAATGAGCTGGGACTGAGCCGCGCGGCGACGTCTCTGGTCTTCTCGCTCGCTCGTGCCGAAGGCGCCATCGAAGGTCCGCTGGCCGGCTATCTGATCGACCGCCTCGGGCCGCGCCCGATGATGGTCGCGGGGGTGTTGTTATCCGGGCTCGGGTACATGTTGCTTTCGGGGGTCCATAGTTATTACGCGCTGCTCGTCGTCTATCTCGGCGTCATCTCGCTGTCCTTTTCCGCTGGCTTCATGCACTCGCCGATGGTCCTCGCCAACAGTTGGTTCATCCGGCGCCGGGCCCTGGCCATGACGCTGATCAGCGCCTCCGTCGGTCTCGGCGGAACAATTATCACGCCGCTATTGGCAATCAGCGTGCACACCTGGGGTTGGCGCCAGAGCGCTTTTTTGGCTGGCCTAGGATTGATCTTGTTCGGTATCCCGGTGGCACTGACGGCGAAACGCTCGCCCGAAAGCATGGGCCTGCAACCGGATGGCGGGCCGGTGAATGGCGATCACACGGCGAATCAGACGGCCAGACAGGCACAAGCGGCCACGGAATTCGATCTCTGGCAAGCGATGAGAACCGGCGCTTTTTGGATGATTATCCTCGCCACCACGACGCGCGTCGCAGTATACAATTCCATTACGGTCCACTTCGTTCCGATCATGGTTTGGAAAGGGGTCTCCGAAGCGCGCGCCGCCGCCATGCTATCGTTCATGGCGCTGATGAGTTTACCGTGCCATCTGCTCATCGGCTGGATCGCCGACTATGTGAGCAAGCCACGACTGATGGGAATCTGCATGGTCATCGGCGCCGGCGCGGTCACGCTACTGGCCTACGGTGACGGAGAGTGGTCGCTCTGGGTTTTCACCGTTCTGTTCACCTTCGTGGAAGCGATTTTTCCCGTAGGCTGGGCGACCGTCGGCGATTTTTTTGGCCGCAAGTCGTTCGCCACCATTCGCGGCACCATGAGTTTCTTTTACCTCTGGGGTCCAGCGCTCGGTCCCGTAATCACCGGGGCGGTTTACGATCGATATCAAAGCTATGCGCCAATGATGTCCGCCTTCATCGTCCTTTCCTTGGTCGCGGGATGTCTTTACGCCTTGCTCGTCAGGCCATCGTTGCCCGCTGCCAAAGCGTAAGACCTCGGTGAAAGTGTGAACTTATTTCTCAAGCGACGGCTCGCGCAACTTTACTACGGCTGGTGGATGGTCGCGGTGTGCTGCGTGATCCGCGTACTCGGCGGCGGCCTGCACGCATATGGCTTCACCGTTTTTTTTCTACCCGTGACCCAGGAGTTGGGACTTACCCGCGCGGCAACCTCGCTGGTCTTTTCGCTCGCCCGCGCGCAGGGCGCCATTGAAGGCCCGCTCGCCGGTTACTGCATCGACCGCTACGGGCCCCGCCCGGTGATCGCCATCGCCGTGCTTCTTGCCGGGATCGGCTACGTGATGCTCTCGGGCGTCTACAGCTACACCGCCTTGCTCATCGTCTATATGGGCGTAATTTCACTCTCCTACCAGGCCGGCTTTATGGACGCGACGATGGCCGTGGCCAACACCTGGTTTATTCGCAAGCGCACCTTGGCCATGTCGTTCACCAGCGGCTCCATTGCCCTGGGCGGCACACTCATCACGCCCATACTCGCCTACGGAGTCCTTACTTGGGGTTGGCGCCCGGCTGCTCTCGGAGCCGGAGTTGCTTTTCTTTTGGGCGGCCTCCCGCTCGCCTTCTTGATCCGCCGCTCGCCCGAGAGCATGGGATTAGCGCCGGATGGCGCACCGATGATTGCCTCCGGCGAAACTCCGAATGAGGAGGCAGGCCGGAAATCGACGGCGCCGGAGATCCACTATTCCCTTCGCGAAACGCTGCGCATGCATCAGTTTTGGCTGCTTACGCTGGCGACCACGCTCAGAGTCGTCTGCATCAGCGCGGTGCTCGTGCATTTCGTGCCGATTCTGGTGTGGAAAGGATTCACCCAGCAACAAGCCGCGTTTTACCTCGGCTTCGTCGCTTTCTTCGGCATGCCGATGAATTTGCTAATCGGTTGGATCGGCGACCGAGTATCAAAGCCCCGCCTGATGGCGAGCTGCATGATGATCGCAAGCGCCTCCTTGTTTCTGTTGTTTTTCGAAACCGAAAAGTGGCAGCTCTGGATCGCCCTCGCTTCGTTGACGGTGCTTGAAGGATTATTTCCCGTGACCTGGGCGACGGTCGGCGATTTTTTCGGCCGCAACCACTTCGCCAAGGTGCGCGGCAGCATGAGCTTCATCTATACCTGGGGAAGCGTGCTCGGACCGGTGATGGCCGGGGCGATCTATGACCGCACCCAGAGTTACATGGTTCTCTCGTGGATACTCGTAGCCCTGTGCTGGGTCACGGCAATCTTATACATCGCGCTTGTGGCGCCCCAAAGCCGGCTAAGCGATGGTTGACGCTATGCACGCGATTCCCATGAACAGTTGGAGATCCGCTCTGCAACGGTGGATAGCGGTCGTTCTCTGGGCGGGTTTGATCTTCTATTTTTCCACGGAGAATTTGTCCTTCTCCAACACCGAGGGATTCCTATCCGAGTGGCTGCTATGGTTTTTTCCCGGGATCTCGCCCGCACAATTCATGACGCTCCATCTGGTCTCGCGCAAAGGCGGTCACTGGTTCGAATACTTCATACTGGCGATCCTTCTCATGCGGGCACAACGAAGCGGCAATGAATCAGAATTTGCAATGCCGACGATAGCGCGGACCCTGGCTTTAGTGCTCGCCTACGCCGCCAGCGACGAGTATCATCAATCCTGGGTGCCGGAAAGAACCGCCAGCGCGGTCGATGTAGCAATTGATACGTTCGGGGGAGTTTGTGGCGTTTTTTGGATGTGTCTTCGTCGCAAACGGAGCACGGGAGATTAAA
>JAUYJC010000202.1 GCA_030688735.1 Deltaproteobacteria bacterium | reverse complement strand
TGGGCCTCCCGCCTGTCCATTGGGTGATGAACAGCGAGAGTATACCCTAACTGCCTGCGTACTATGCGCAGGCAGGCCCGATGCTTTGCCTGTTGGAAACACTTTTCACAAAAATCTGTCATGAGCCGATATTTGTTTATTGTGCTTGCTCGTGAACCTTCAGGACGTTATCGCGTCGTCACGGCACGCGATATGACCGAGCCGGAACGACGCTGGTTCAGAAGAAAGGTGCGGTAACATGCGACGAATTCCTAAATTCACATCACTTAAAGCCGAGCGTGATTTCTGGGACACTCACGATGCCATAGAGGTTCTTGGAGATCGCGGCTGGAAATTGTCGGTACCCGGTGCGACCAGCGTGCGATCGCTTTACGTGACCAAAGTTGGAACTAAGGGGGCGATGGTCCACGTCCCTCGGGATTGGCTCACCTCCATAGGCGCCGGGAAGGGCCGAAAGATTAAAGCGCGGGTGGAAGGCAAAAGTCTTGTGATGGAGTTAGCCTAAGGCGGTCGGTGCCCTTGGGTGGGCTACTGCTAGTGATAAGAATTTGCTTTGAGGGCGCGTTTCAAAACACGATCTACTGAGTTCCCCTCGAACAAAAAAGCTCTCTGATCCTCTTTTCCCTTGAACGCCGAGTCGCGGCTTGAGGAGAGAACGGGTATTGGCGAAAGTGAAAATCTCTGGCACGACGTCATACCGCGGGCGCCGGTGTGTGCCGCCGCCCGCGTTCGGTTCAATTTCCAAACGAGCTGGTCAACGCCCCGGTGCAAACTTGATCAGCTCGATTTCCACCGCCGTTGATGGGTTTCTCCCTTCACTGAGAGAGGAAGACTTGACGATACTTCTTGTTTCAGGGCTATAGAAATAAGTTATTGTGTTAATATTCGATTGACCGCCTGCGCTCTGGGTCCTGACAAGCTTGTATGCTTTAAATGACCCTGCGGCCGTGGTTACCTGTTCCACGCCCAAGACGTTAACTTCTGCTGATATCGTACTTGCCCGACGTGCCTCGGGGGCTTTAGTTTGATATTGATAAGTCCACTTTTGCCCTACTGCGAGTGGAAACTTCAAATTCTCTCGCCCCTGGCTTTTCCCGAGTTGTGCTAAGAGTCCCTGGCTAGGACCGTCTGGTAGAACTAGAATCTCACTTTTTTGATTGCCGTCTATGCTAAACGGTTTTACTTGGCCATTGATAAACGTCAGCTCATACAGACCGTCATTGAGTTCGGTTGAGCTTGTGATACCTCCCTTCCTGGCGAAATTGAACTGCCAAGTATCGCCTTCCTTGAATGACGGCGCCGGTGCTTGATCCTGCGCGACAACGGTCGCGATGCTGCAAGCCAGAACGAACGCAACTAGAAACGAAGACATTGATTTGCTTCTCATGTAACCCCCTTTAGTTTTGAATAACTCAATCACATGCGACGGTCGCTTATATCAAATTGGAGATAGCTTCCAAGGGTGATTTCAGCGGAGTGTTTCATCCGGGACAAACGACAAATAGCGACGCTACGACTTGCGTACGCACCCTGCGACAGGTTTAAGAAATCCTCAGAGCGTGTGAAACAATAGCCGTCCGCCCTTAGAGATCCTCAGAGCCCGAGCGAAGCCGAAGGATCGAACCATGAACGGATTTTTTCACACACTCTCAGAATACATCCGCCTTCCGTCCCAGGGCTGAAGCCCTGGGACGGAAGGAAACGTCCTGCGTGAAACGAATCAATTCTGCGTCCAACTGTAGCTTGGCGGTGTCAGTTCGATGTTCCCGGCGGCGTCGGTGGCGTGCACCTGGAAATTATGACTCCCGTGCGCCACCCCTGCTGGGCCTTCCTCACATAATTACGCAAGTAGGCCCGCCCGGTGGAACCGCGCCGGCATCTGCTTCACTGCCGCGTCGCTCGATAATTCCTCCCAACAACTACGGAATCGTGCTGTCGATGCATCCTCCGGTGAAAGCATCTTTCGCGCCGGACGTGCCGTTGAGCGTGCCCAACCGCCGGTCGGCGTAGGAGTTGATAAAGCAGCGCAGGCCGAAGCCGACATTTTCACTACCTGGTGTGGTACTATTCGGTGACTCAAAAATGCTCGTCCCGGTGTCCGCTCCCAGATCGACGCCGGAATTTCTGCCGACTTGCACCCCGTGATTGCCATTGCCGTCGATCGTGTTGCTGGCTACGTCGGCATGGGACACCGTGTTTACGAGAACTCCCTCGAGTGCATTGTTGCTGATGTTGTTGCCGACGATCACCGCACTCGACGATTCTGAGACGACTATCCCACGATTATTGCCCGTAATGGTATTGGGAAGAGCAGCCGTATCGTTGTTAGTGAGAAAACCAACGCGAGCGTTGGAATTCTCCGTTATGGCAACGCCGTTGTTGCCGTTGTTTTGAATGGTGTTATTAATGATCCTGGCGAAAGCCTGCTGGTTGACGACGAGGCCGCTACCGCTAGCTCCCTGGATCGTATTATTTTCAATGACCGCGGTGCCGCCGCCTCGAACCGCGATACCGGTTTGCCCGCCATTTACAGTGAGGTTCCTCACCGTGACATCCCTGCCTCTTATGGTCATTGTCGTGCCGTCTGGGTCGGAGGGCGTAATTGATCTCGTCGCCTTATCTACGCCATCGATTATAATGCGGTTTATTTGCTCTGGAACAACGACATTTTCGGTGCAGTTGCCGCTCACTTGTAAAGTATCGCCGGGCTTAAGTTTAGTTATAGAGGCATTGAGTCCTTTCGTTGGGCTGCAGGTCAGTTTGAGAACTTTTGCTTCACTCGAAGAAACGGTCAGAAAAAAAACCGCGACGAGAAATGAGGCGAAGAGGGTCCCATGAATGCTTGCTGACTTCATAATTGTTCCTTTCCTTGCTTTTTGCATTGCGCTAAATTGTCTGTTGTGTCATGCCGTCTTCTAATAAATGTCAACCGCTCCGGTCTGCACTAGCGGAGAACCGGCGGGGCGCGACAATGTGATTCAGCCACACTGAGTCGTTTCAAGGTACTCATCGAGTGTAATGTTTTACTGGCGTCGCACTCGTTCTGCATGGCCGGGGAAGACTTGTATCAACGACTTGATCACGCTGAAATTAGTCCCGTCGGGCAAGAGTTCTCGCTGGGCGTTGCGCCGGCTCGTCGCCATGCTGCCGGTGAGTTTCCACACACCGGTCGGGTCCACAGACAGAGCGGGGGTCGCCCAGGTTAAAGATCCGATCGCCACCAAAGCGGCAATCAATAGCGATGAAACATTGACCCGTTGCATAAAAATGACCTCCTAACGCGCTTCCGTCTGGGAAACCCCTTATACGGAGCCCGATACCCTAGAAACATCAATTTCAGTTACTCCCTCGATTATTACGTCTATTTTTCTTGCTCCTATTTTTTGGCCCATCTGTTGGTCCGTGAAACTTTTCTTTCGATCGTCCAGTAGCAGGCAGCGCGCCACCTCGCCCGCTCAGGAATACTTGGCGTCCTTCTACATTACTTCCGCATGCGTCCACAATTGCCTTTTAGTCTATTGTACTTTGGTACTAGACCTCTCCACGGCGCGAAGATGTCGAATCGCGCGCAGCCAAGAACGCACCGAGGAAACAATCGACCGAGGTTAAATAGTCAGCGCGGCAGACGAGCCGCGAGCGGGGATGAGTGAAAACGGAAAAGAAATAGCGTGCGAAGGGACGGAGGGTCTACGATTGAAATGCCGCTGGTGGAGTGGAACGGCGGACGCGCAGTGAATTCGAACCTAGGCGGATAGTTCGACGAGACGCTTGGCGATTAACGAGGTGATGCGCCGCGGCACCCAGGCCTCGCCGGCGTTAACTCCAACAGCTAAGCCACCGCCTATGGCGGTGAGAAAAACAAAGGCTCTGCCGTGTGCGGGAATGGATTCACCAGAAATATGGTCGCAAGCACAATTTCGGGGCGGTGTATTTCTGGGCCTGAGGATATTGCGTGAGCACGGTGGGGCTGGATGAAGCTATGATCCGCGAATACATTCGCACCCAAGAAGAGCACGAGAAAAAAGAAGAGCAGATGCAACTCGACTACTAAGAGGATCACTTGGCAGGCCCAAAACCCCCTTATAGGGGGTTTCCTCATACTACCCGCTATGCGGGTAGTACATGATTACACGAACCGATTTCGCCAAGCATTTGTCAATGTCCACTGCGGTGAGAAAGCCCATGACGCCGTGAGATAACGCGTCCAAGATATCGCTTTCTCTCGCCTGCTCGCATAGCATAATACACCTGGTACCGGGGTTCAGGTAGCGAAGTATGGTTAACTGAGAGTACCTCGATTCACGAAGCAACGCGATATCGATGAGTAATATGCGTGGGCGCCGGTCGGTGATCGCCGCCGCGATCTCTCCGTTCGTTACCGGGTCTGCCGTATCTTCGACGATCAGGATATCGCTCTCTGTTGATAGGGCATTGCGACAGGCAGCGGTAAATCGCTCTCGACCGCTTATCATTACGGCGATGTTCGACATTGAGTCTTTCAAGACCTAGCAATTCGAGCAGAAATCATACCAACATTCAGAGCCTTCCTAAAAATTTAGGCGTGAGATTGGTTTGTTTTGTAACTTCGGCTGCTTAAAGGGCGGGAGACTAAATACCGTGAATACTCAAAACAGAGACCCTGTAGGGAAAGTCTGACATCCAGCGGAGGATTTGCCCATGGGGTAAAGTATCCATTCGCGACGATTTAAGACTACTAAATACTGCGTTCCCACGATTACAGACAAAGTAGCCATAAAAAATTAGCCTACAGCGCTCCCTAAAACGCGGAAACGGCACGGCATGGAGTTGGGTAATTTGCACACATTGACGGCAAGCTCGGTGCGACCTGTAACGCCTAGTCTTCTAAAAATTTCCGTCAGGTGAGCCTTGACCGTCCTCTCGCTTATATGGAGCGCGTCGGAGATTAATTTATTCGGCATGCCCGTGGCGACCAGTCTGACGATTTCACTCTGGCGTTGAGTTAGTTCGTTCGTGCAAAAGGAGGTTTTCTCGCATTCAGGAGGCAAATCCAGCTGGACGCTGCTTTGTTGGTAGTTGTTCAACTTGATCAATTCTTCGATCAGGGCCGATATGTGTTTACGGCTGACCCACAGCTCTCCGTTCGCAACCACTCGAACGGCTTTTTTCAGAAGGCTTCCGCTCAGCCCTTTTGAGTAATAACCCTTCGCCCCGGCCGCGATCGCAGCTGCCGCGCCGCTTGCGCTAGCGCGGTTGGTCAAAACTATGACACGAGTGAGAGGACTATTTTGAGTGATCTCGCTCACCAAAGCTAGATTGGCAAATCGCTTAGAATCGCAATCGAGAACTAAAACAGTCGGCTTGAATTCCCGCAGCGTGCCAACCAAGGCATGCTTGTCGGATACCTCGTGCAGGACCAACTGCCCTTTGAGCGCTTTGCGCCACCGTCCGCAGCAAATCGCTGATTGGCTAGATAACAGGACCATCATAACGGTGTTCCCCCACAGGGCGGTATTTTTATCATGAATAAAATCAAGAAGGCAACCGCAAATCCACCACCTAAATAATATGGCGAAATAAGAATCCGGCGTTGCCGCTCCTCTCTGACAGCGGCTTCTAGGTCTGCCTGCTAATGGGTGACCGCAGTTGGGCCTAGGATTATCTACAGCGCTATTGGCCGCGCGTCGAGCCAGCACGGAGAAACTCACGGCGGTTGCCGCCTAAGATCTTGCGCAGATGGAGAACACTCTTAAGCATAGTCGTACGACGGGCACGAAACATTTGGTCGGAGATAAATTTTCGAAGACATGGACTGCTGCGTATTCGAAAGGGCAACCACAGGGGGTTGCCCGTACAAAACTGGCGGGGGAATTCTTTGCGCCTTTTACGCTTAAATCTTCTTTCCTTCGTGCTCGTCGTGCCTTCGTGGTGAAAACTATCTTTTCTTTTTTGGTTGAGGCTCAGCCGCGCTGTGCTCTTCGTGGTGAACGAAAACAAAGGGATAGTGCCAGATTATCCACACGGATGCCTGAAGTCCCAGAAAGAAAAGGTACCGGCGCGGAGAGAGCGACGAGTAACCGACCAGGGCCGGACGATCGGGGCTTGGCGGTTTTACTTTCGCCCGTAAAGCTTATCGACGAAGCCGCTCTTTCTCATCTCGTCGACGAAGCGCAGGTCGACGAAGTCTTCCGCCTTGGCTTTGCTCGCTCTCGGATCGGTCAGGGCTTGCACGTCTAGCGTCTGTTTCAAACCTTCCAGCGTGGGGTAGGTGTCTTCGACGAGCAGCTCGGAGTTGGCCGCATGGGCGCCCTCCATGACATCCCGGGGCAGGCCGCGGGTGTATTTTTGCATGATCTTGACCGACACATCTTTGTGGGTTTTGAAAAAGTGGATCGACTCCGCCATCGCCCAGACCACCCGGCGCACCTCGTCGGGATTTTCGCGGATTTTTTTCCGCGTCGCCACGGTGCAGTTGAACTGAAACGGCACGTTGAGCTTGGCCATGTCGATGATCACTCTCAGTCCCAATTTTTCGCCCTGGATCCTTTCGCCGTCGGTGACCACGGTGAAATCCACCTGGCCGCCGGTGACGGCGGCCAGCCGGGCCGGCGCGCCGCCGACGGTCACCGCTTTGATATCTTTGTAGGGGATGCCGACTTTCGAAAGGGCGAGCCGCATCGCGAAGTCCGCCGAAGTTCCGGGGATATGCACCGCCGCCGTGCGCCCCTTCAAGCCTTCAGGCGACTTGATGCTTGATTTGCCGATGATGAAATAGGGCAGGGTGTTCATCTGGCTCTGAACGATCGCGATGTCCGCGCCCGCCAGGCCGGCGTTGATCACCGCCGTCCCCACCGCGCCGCTGTAGCTGAGATCGCCGGCGATCAGACTTTGAATGCCGCGCACGCTGCCGTTGATGAAGATCGTATCGAGGTCGAGCCCGTGCTTCTTAAAGATGCCGGTCTCCTTGGCCACCCAGGCGATCACCGAAGAGTTGGTGGAGTCCGAGATGTAGGCGAAGTAGCTCGTGGCGTGTGCGCCGCGGATCGATGCGAACGTCAAAAAAAATAGAGCGATTAGGTAAACCGCGCGAGACCTGGTCATTTTAGGACCCTCCTGTTTTTTTCAGATGACACCACTCATAACGCATCTGCGCCGATCCAACAAGGCGCATGCGGGTATCCCTGGGCGTATCGTTCGATCCGGCGCGGTGTTAGCTCCCGTTATATTGAAAAGGAAATAACCCAGTTATTCCGATAGCAGCTTCTTCATCCGCTCGACAATGTCGCGTGGTTGGCTCACGGCTTCCCTGGCGATCGTTTCGAGATCTTCTCCGAAATCCGGGTCCACTTCGAGCTTACGCGCTTTGACGTCGGCTAAGAAAGCCGGATCGGCCATGGTTTTGCGGAAGGCATCGCGCAGAATCTTGAGACGCTCGGCGGAAACACCCGGCGGCACGATGAACGGCCGCCCGAGATCGCCGGAAGCCAGGATCGCGGCAACCAGCGCCCGGGTGGGCGCCGGTGTCTTGTACTCGTTCATCAATTCATGAATCGTCGGCACGTCCGGCATCTTGGGATCGCGTTTGCGCCCCGTTTGCATCAATATCCGCACCAGATTGCTTTTTCTCCAAGTTAGAAACGGTTCGCGCGCAAAGAACGTCGGAATACTAATCGAGCGGCATACTACCTCCCCGCGCTCGAAGGCTAGATCCTGCTCCGCGCCTCCCTTATAGCCCATGACCAGGCTGAATTTCGCTGCCAGCGCTTCGTCGAGCAGCTTAGGAACAAAGTGCCCGCTGGTGCCGCTTCCCGTCGCCGAGCATTTAGGAGGCTGTTTGGCTTTGCGCACGTCGTCAATGGTCTTGAAGGGCGTGTCGGTTTTCATGAAGAGCAGCCACGGCGTGTTCTCCGCCGAGCCGACCCAACCGAACTTGGCCCAATCGAACTGCACCTCCTTTTTCCCGATGAGCTGGTCGAGATAGAGCGACGGACCGATGGAACCCATCGTCAATCCTTCGGGCTTGGCGACGTTATAAATATAGTTGGCGGCAATCATCGAACCGGCGCCCGGCATGTTCTGGGCAATCATGTTGGGGCTGCCCGGAATATGTTTGCCCATATGCGCCGCGAGCAAGCGCGTCCAGATGTCGTAACCGTCGCCCGCCAGGTAGCCGACGACGATGGTAATGGTTTTCCCCTGGAAGAACGGTGCCTGGGCCTGGGCGCTACCGGCCGAAAATAACAGAAATGATAGGAGGCATAGTGTCTTGTTCATACAATCCTCGTTTTTGCCCGGAGTGAGTCCTTCAACACGCAGCGTGATTTGCGGCTCAAGTTTTTAAACATGTACTCTCGTCTCCTCTTCTTGAAGGTATTTTGGCAGACAAGCGACCGTGGCTCCATGTGGCCAGAAGCCTATCCGAAGAACTTCCTGGGTGTCAATGCCACCCGCGCCCGCGCCGGTAATATGGAACTTCGCTATTGCAAAAATCCGTCGTTGCCCGAGCTTTGGGATAACGCGAGCTCGAGATTGTGCCGCACCGCGTGCAAATGCGGGTGAATCTCCAGCGCCCGCCGAAAGCAAATCGCCGCTTCGCGGAATTCCCCCAAAGACATGTGACACAGCCCTTGGCCCGATGCGGCGCCGAAGTGATTCGGGTTGCGCGCCAGCGTTTCCTGGCAGTCGGCGATGGAGCCGGCAAAGTTCCGCCGCATAAAGCGCACCGTCGCGCGTTTGTTCCAACCTTCGGCGAAGCCGGGCATCAGTTCGATGACTCGACTAAACCCCTGCTCGGCGTGATCAAGCTTGCCCTTTTGCATGGCGTCGACGCTGGCGCGAAAAATCCGGTCCGCCTCGGCATCGCCCGACCGGCACCAGGTTCGCCAAAGAAGAGCCTCCGCCGTGGCGGCAAGCTCGGCATCGGCACCCGTTAGCGCCTTGAGCGCTCCTTTTTCATTGGTTGGGTACATGAATCACGTCAGGCCCATACCGGTTCAAGGTTCCGAGTTCAAGGTTCGAGGCTCGGTGCCTTCAGAACTTGAGCAGACCGGCGCCCTTTCGTTGCTCGTTCCAGCCCGATAGCAAATACCAGATCGCCATCAGTACGGCCGCCCCGCACACCGCACCGACCCAGCCGATT
>JAUYJC010000201.1 GCA_030688735.1 Deltaproteobacteria bacterium | reverse complement strand
GATACGCCCGGCGTGCGCGACGCGGCGGCGGCGGTGGAAGCGTTTCTGCCGGTGAGCGGCGCTGCGGGGGAGCGCTTGTATGTTTACGGCGTCGATCTGCTCACCGATTTCGCCATTCGCGACCATCAGTTTACGGGTGCTGAATTCGCCATGGAGCAGGCGCTCGATTTCATCGCCCGGCCGGACTCCATCGCCCTGACCGAATCGTTTTCGCGCCGGCTCAATCTTCCGCTGGGGGCGACCATAACTTTGCTCACCAGCCGGGGTAAGCAACCGTACACTGTTCGGGCGTTGCTCAAGGAGCAAGGTGCCGCCAAAGTTTTTGGCGGCAGTTTCGCGCTGATGGATCTGCCCGTGGCTCAGCGAGCCATTGGTAAGGAGGGGAAGCTCGACATCGTCGATTTGACCGTCGAAGACGGCGCCGAGATCGAAACGGTCCGACGGCTGGTTACGGAACGGCTGAAGGGCGCGGCGGAGGTGGAGAGGCCGCGCAAGCGCGGCGAGCAAATCGAGCTATTGCTCACCTCATTTCGCGTCGGTCTTTTTTTCGTCAGTCTGATCGCGCTCTTCGTCGGCCTCTTTCTGATCTACAACACCCTGTCCGTTTCCGTCATTCAGCGCCGCCGCGAAATCGGCATGCTGCGCTGCCTCGGCATGCGCCGCGGTGAGTTGTTGCGGTTGATTATCCTCGAATCCTTGCTGCTCGCGCTCAGCGGCGCGCTGGCGGGATGCGTGCTCGGCTGGGCGTTGGCTCAGGCCGCGCTGGTCGCGGTGGGGGAAACGGTCGGTAATTTGTTCTCACTGGTGGATTTGGCCGCCGAATCTTTCGGCTTGACGGAATTGGTTCTGGCTCTCGGCAGCGGCGTTGCCGTCGCCCTTCTGGCGGCTCTGATTCCAGCCTGGGAGGCGATCCGGATCATTCCTTTGGAAAGCGCGCGGCAGGCGGCTTGGCGTCCGGCGTCCCGCGCGGGAAATTCTTGGGCGAATCGTCTCGGTGTTTGCTGTTTTTGTGCTGCCCCGATACTGCTGGCGCTTTCGCCATCGCTTACCGTCGCCGTCGAGCGCTTCAGCCTGGGCGTCGCCGGCATGCTGCTGTTCTTGCTCGGCCTGGCGTTTTTCTGTCCGGCGCTGGTCAAGCTCGCGGTCCGATCATTCTGGCGATCCGCGCCGCACCTTCTGGGCCGGTCGTGGCCGGAAGCGCGATTGGCGTCGGATAGCTTGCGCCGCAACCCGGCCCGTTCTGGGATCACGGTGGCGACGATGGTAATCAGCCTGGCGGCGATTTTCACGATCGCGGCCTTCGTCAACAGCGTGCGTGGCTCTTTGCTCGCCTGGGTGGATCGGATGGTGACGGCGGATTTGATCGTCAGCTCGGGCGCGCGCACCGCCGGGCCGCGCAACGTCCCGCTCAAGGAGGAGTTGTTGCGCGGGTTCCAGGCGATTCCCGGGGTCAAGATCATCGACCTTTACCGGTTGATCCGTTCCACTTACCAGGGGCAGCCGATCGTGATCGAATCTTTTTCGGCGGCGCAGTCCGCGAGCGTGCGCAATCTGCCGGTGGTAGACGGCGATGGGGCGCAGGCCTTGCGTGAGATGGGCGAAGGCAGAGGGGTGATCATCAGCGAGAGCTTTCAGGCCAGATTCGGCAAAGCGCGAAACGACACGATTGAGCTGGCGACGCCGACGGGCCGGATCGCATTCAGGATTCTGGCCGTCTACGTCGATTATTCTTCGGACTCCGGCAGCGTTCTTTTAGATCGAGCTTTGTATAAGAAATACTGGCGCGACGAGCTCGTCGATGCCATCGATTTGTGGCTCGAACCGGGCGCGGACCAGAGAAGCGTGATACAAAAGATCAAAAACGATTACGGCGAAAAGTACCAGCTTTTCATCAGCACGCACCGGGAGCTAAGAGACGCCGTGGTGCGCATCATGGAGCAATCGTTCGTTGTGAACTATGCTGTGGAGATAGTCGCCGTGGTGGTAGCGATCTTCAGCGTCATCAATACGCTGTTGGCGTCGATTCTCGATCGCACGCGGGAGATCGGCGTGCTGCGCGCCATTGGCGCCACCCAGGCGCAGGTGCGCAGGATGATTGTGCTGGAAGCGGGCTGGATGGGACTTCTGGGCGGCGTCCTCGGACTCTTTGCCGGCACGATCATGTCGTATCACCACGTCGTCTATAACACCAAGATGCTCACCGGGTGGACCTTTCAGTATCACTATCCCTACGGGATTGCCATTTTTTCCCTCGTGGCTGCGGTCGTGCTTTGTCTGTTGGCGGGATTCGGACCGGCGAAACAAGCCGCCGCGACGCCAATTACCACCGCGATCGGCTATGAATAAGGAAATTTAACCGCAAAGAACGCAAAGGACGCAAAAATGTAAGGGTGGGTTTTAAACCCGCCCTTACACACATAGTCGCTTCCGCGGATTACGACGTCGGTAACTCGGTGAAAATCACGAACCGGGCGCGGCGGTTCTTGACGCGGCATTCGTCCGTCGGCTCGAAGCAAGCGGGGGCTTCTTTGCCGTAGCTGATGGTAACCAGGCGCTCCGGTGCGATGCCTTGGTTGACGAGAAAATCTTTGGCACTTTGGGCGCGCTTGGCGCCCAATGCGACGTTGTATTCGTTGGACCCGAGGTCGTCGCAGTGGCCTTCGACCTCGACGCGTGCTTTCGGATTGTTCTTCATCCATTCGGCGTTTTGCCTGAGAATTTCTTGGGCGTTCGCTGCCAGTTCGGTGCTGTCGAATTCATAGTAGACGTCTTGCAGCGCCGCGCCGGGCGGAGTGATGGCGGCGATGCCCCGGCTCATGGCCTCCATCGCCGAAGGCGCGCGCTGGGGCGCGGGGTCGCCCGCTGGGTTCTGGAAAGGCAGGGGGGATAGAATCGGAACGGGACCGTTATCCGGAGCTGAACAGGCGGACCCGATAAGCGCGAGCAGCAAGAACAAGAGAAAAGCCGATCCTGTGCGGCTGAAAACCAGCCCGCACGGCGGTTTCGAATGGCTTAACGACGACATTCTTGTATATGGTCGCGATTTAACCCGGAGTTGTCAAGTTTATCGGAGTTGTTTTAATCTCCCGTGCTCCGTTTGCGACGAAGACACATCCAAAAAACGCCACAAACTCCCCCGAACGTATCAATTGCTACATCGACCGCGCTGGCGGTTCTTTCCGGCACCCAGGATTGATGATACTCGTCGCTGGCGGCGT
>JAUYJC010000192.1 GCA_030688735.1 Deltaproteobacteria bacterium | reverse complement strand
GCCGCCGCTCGTTGCAGTGGCACCCGGTGTCGATAGAATCGTCTGCTCAAGTTCCTTTCCCGAGCCTAGCTTGCCCCGGATACGCATCCATGCGGCGTCAGCGGTTTCGCCGGGCTGTGCTTGGAGCAGTTCCAAGCCCCGCAGGTTGATGGCAAGCTTCCCGTCGGCGCAGAGGCGCAGGACTTTTTCCTTTACCTTCACTTCGCCGAGCCAGGGGATACAATGCTTGCCGTTAATGCTTGGCTCTTGGAGTTCGCCGAGTAATTTAGCAAGCGATGAACCGGATGTGGCATGGGCGAGCGCGGTATCTTCGAAGTCTTCCGCAATGAATAGTTCGTTCTCTATCTTCACATCGATGGCTTTAGGAATCTTATCGCCTGTAGCGTTATGCTTCTCGACAAGGAATCGGCACTCCGTGGGTTGGGCAAAATTCCAGATATCGAGGAGCGCAAACGTATCGAAGATGTCTTTGAGCCCCTGACGGAGATGCGAGTTCTGATAAGTGGTGTGCAGAGGGCGATACGCAGGGTCAGTGTCTTTCCACTGATTAGCAAGGTGCACTGCTCGGGCATAAATAATCAGGTCCCGGTCGAAATAGATGTTCCCAGCCGACTTCTTCGGCAGTAAGAATCGGAGCGTGTTGCGCCGTTGCGAGAGATGCTGCTTGAGCCAAGCGCCGAGAGTTGCATCAACGTTTTCGGGATACTCCGGCAGGACGATGAGCGTGAGCCGACCATCCCATCGGTCTGGGCGCTCATTCTCCGGCAGTTCAGACCAAGGGTCGCTTTGCCATTTCTTGCGTAGCGCGACAACGCGGAACTGCCGAGAGACTTCTTCGGTGCCGCCGATCACGTAACGAATTTCCGACGCGAGTTGCTCGATATCCTGATTGTTCTCAAACAACCTGTCATTCTTCGCGTGAGCGAGCAGTTTCCCCTCTGCGTTTTCCTCTTCTTTAAAAAGAAGCCGATTTCCGATCGGGTGAATGTTGAAGCTATTCTCTCGGATGAGCGCCATCTCAGCGGCGAAAGTATTGTCGTCAATAGCTTGAATACGGGTAATGTCCGACTGCAACTCGGCGGGTTCTGCGCCGTTGATTCTGTCAACGCTCAGCGAGCGGAGCCAAAGAGCACTGATGATATCCGACGCGTGTGGGACGTTATTTGCTGGATCTTTGACGGCGGTAGAGACGGCTTCAAGGTTACGGCGCGCCTTTTCAAGCAAGGTCCGGTGAACCTGATTGGCTACCGAACTCAGGAGTGAGGTGACACTGCCCGTGTCGTTCGTAATATCGAAGTCGGCGGCATCGATGACGGGCGACTTGTCGCCACGGGTCTTGAAAAGGTCGACGAGTATGCGGATGAGGTCTCGGGTTTCCTGCGCTTCCGTAGCTACGAGAACCTGGTCTTCAAGCAGGTGCATCAGTACGGGCGAGTAGGGCCACGCTTCGAGGAATTCCGTACGTTTCGTTTCATGCTGTGATGGCGAGACTTGCGCAAGGCGGAGATATTCTTCGACGTGCGGTTTCACAAGATCGTTGATGTCTGACGCCGGGATGTTCAGCCGGTTCTGGAAGACGCGGTGAAGCAAGAGGCGTTGGCGGTCCTGTTTGGCCTGCGTCCCTTGAAAATCCACCAATACCGGGTTGATACGGTGAATCTGCTGATATGCCTGTGATTGGTTGTCGCGGATGGAGGTGACGAATATGAGTAACTCAGGATGGTCGTTGGCGATTTCGGAGAGAAGTTGAATGAAATTAAACGCCCAGTTGCGCCACGGATATTGGGCAGTGTTTGTCAGTCCGTCATACCAGGTCTGAAACTCGTCGAGTAGCAGGGCGGTGGGCTGCGCTTTAAACATCTCAAGGAGCAAGTCGATGCTCGGCACGTTGGTCTTGGCCGCGCCCATACCCTCCCACTTACCCTTGACGAATTCGCCCTTGGGATGCCGCGCAAAGAGAATGTCCCACAGAAATTTGAATCGTTGCTGGAAAAGGCTCTCGGCGATGACGTGGAAATCGCCGCGAAACTTGAGCGCATTCAACTCGGGGCGGTTCAGCTTTCCGGCCCAGTCCGCCAGCCACTTGGTCGCTTCCGCTGGGTCCTTAATGGTGTGCCACAGCGCGGCCATCAAGTGAGATTTCCCCTGACCGCGACCGCCCAGCAGTACAACGGGCCGGGACTTGCCCGCCTGCGTCGCCTCGAACACCCGCAGGAGATCAACGGACGGATAAGTGATACTCAGGAACTCGGCGGCGGATTTTTGGAGCGCGCTCGTCGGCCTATCTGTGGAAAAATCGATGGTCGTGCCTCTGAGGCGTTCGCCCTTGAACTCGTCGCGTAATTGTAAGTTAAGCATAAGGAACGTACAGCATAGGACCCGGTCGGGTTTGCGCTCGAAAAACCGGCAGGGCCGGAGTCGCCGCATCCTGGATCGGCGCGTCCAGAATCATAACACAAGCATAAAGGGAAAATCGAGTTCGTGATCGTGACAGTTAAATTTTCGTTGCGGAATTGGTGTGTGGGGCCGCTACGGCAATTCGGCCAGCAGCCGGCCCGCGCCGGCGACCGGCTGGCGGATGCGCGTTTGTTTTTGCACGTACCAGACGCGGGCGGCGATCGGATGGACCACGCAGGTGCATCGAGGTCTTCCTCCACCGGCACCACGTCAACGACCCGCCAGGCGGTAGGCGAGCTGATGGTTCCAAACGTTCCATTCGTTCCAGTCGTTCAAAACGTTCAAGCCGTTACGGACTATAGCAGTTCAAGATTCGCGGAAACACAAACTCGGCGGGACGTTTCCACGTTTCGGCAATTGCCGAAACGTCGAAATGATCAGGAGCTGGGCTGGGGAAAATAGCCGGTGCCTAAGAACGCTTCTCGCCCGATTGTTTCCTGGCTTCCTCCAGCAAGTCATCGACGCCGTAGTGCGAAAAATAGTCTGTCCGCCACTGTTGGTAATCAAACGGCTCGCGGGAAACCGAGGCGAGGAAGCGCA
>JAUYJC010000181.1 GCA_030688735.1 Deltaproteobacteria bacterium | reverse complement strand
GCTCTGCGCCTCTGCGGTTAATTTCCAATGCGTACGGGATCGACAACATCCTGCACGGCGCGGATGATCGACATGACGGTTAGTTTTCCCGTCTTGGGATTTTCCGTCGGAACGTTTTCGATATGCACGTGGAGATTGCCGAATTCGCCCTCGACGTCGATGTCGTGGCAGTTGAACCTTAGTCCCGGCACCGCCAGGATGCGCACCCGCGTTCGATCCGGCCCGATCCCCGCCAAGCTCACCGCGGCGGTGACGTTTACGTTGGCCGGGAATCCCCGGCAGGCCTCGCGCGCCGAGCCCGAGAAGACTTCTTTCTCTTCCTGTAAGCCGGCCAGGGAGATGCCGCGCTCCACAAGATAGGGAGCCCCTTCCAGTCCTGCGGGCGGCTTGCGCGTCGTGTGCGTCACATGGGCGATGGCGCCGACGCACGCGGACTTGATCCCATCCAGTCCGGCAATCGCTCCGGAAGGCAAATAGAGATGGCAGCCGGTTCGGCGCGACGTCTCGATGATCTCCGGATGATCGAGCAGCGCGCCGACGCTGATGACCATCAAGTCTTTTCCAGCGGCAAAAACTTTTTCCGCCAGACTCGGAACAACCGCGCCGCCGGCCGCTTCGACGAGCAAGTCCGAGGCCTTAATCAATTCTTCCAGCGTGAGAAATGGCGGAGGAGTTTTCAACGTTGACAAAAACTCCCGCGCGCTCTCCTCCGTTCGGCTGGTAACGCCGGCGACTCGCACGGCGAGCTTGCCCGCCGCCACGGCGTTGATCAGCGCCTTGCCGATGGCGCCGCAACCGACGATTCCGATGGACTTCAATGCCATAATCGCGAATGCTCCCTCAAATTTCCATTGCGAGGCTAATAGGCATAACTATTTCCGCCGCTTGGGCGAGATAATATTTTCCGCCCATTTGACGACTTTCTGGGCCAGGGCTATTGCTTGTCGGTATTCGTCTCTGGTGACAGGTTCGGCCGGGCCGGGATAGCGGGTCTCCACGGCATAGTCTGTGAGGTCAACTGCGTCCCAAATCTCACCGGTGATTGCCTGGCCTGCCGACTCTAGGAGCGTCAAAAGCTGCCTGAGGTCATGACTCTTTGGAAAATCGATGCGACGGAATCGCAAAACCGCCTTCACCGATTTTTCGGCGGCCTGTTGTGCGTCAAAACAGAGGTCTTCCCAAAAAGCCTCCTTGGGTTTGGGCTGTTTTGCCCTTGCCAGATTGCCCTTCGCCCGCCGGAGCCAATCCTCCGGAGTTCCAGCAGTGGCCGCTTTAGGCGGCATAAAGCACCTTCCCCTCCTTTAGAGCGGGTCGGTAAATGAGACCTATCGCGTTCCTGTAGCGTTCAATGTCCTCCGGCTTCGCAACAATGATATCTATGGGAAAACCGATTCCGATAAGCCGGCGTCGAATCTTCCGCGCGGTATTCCGTCGATGATCGCAGGCAGTTATGATTAGGAAATCCAGATCGCTGTCCGGCCCCATTTCTCCTCTGGCCGCCGAGCCAAAAAGAATGATTTTTTCTGGCTGAACCGCCGCCACAATTCGCCGCACGATTTCCTGAAGGATCTCCTCACCCGAAATCTTCTTTCTAGCTTTCATATAGCGTTTCCATTATCCCTTAGCTTACGTTCTTGCTCTCGCACGCCGGCGGCAAGCAACGGTTCCAGCTGGGCCTTGCGGAAGTGTTCACGTCCTTTGAGTCTAGCAGCACTCTGTGGCTCTTCCCGCGATTTCGGTTTTTGAGCTACCGCCTCAAGCACTGCGGCGAGTTGCGGGATCACATGAGGGGTAACAACTTGCCGGGTGACTTGCCCGATGCATGGTCGGGAAGTTTTTGCCGCTCGCCACGGCATGGATCAGCGCCTTGCCTATGGCTCCGCAACCGACAATGCCAATTGATTTAAGCGCCATGTTGCCTGCTCGTCGCCTTTCCAAAATATAAATACCAGAGTCTATCTAGCTTAAACAATTTGCCGCTGTCAATGAACGGACCTCATAAAGCGCTTGAGTCGAATGACGCTTCAGCAGAATTCTAAGTAGCAGAATTAACGCAACAGGTGTCTGGAGCCCCTCCGGCAAGCCATACATCTTTGTCATTTCACCTTTGAATGACCGCCAATTCTGTTGTGTTTAAGCGCCTATCGTTCGCCCCAACGGTTAACAAACCCGATCAAGATGGAACTCTGAGGCCAATGAAACCACGCGCAATTCCTTGGCATATTTCATGCTCGACTTGGGTAGCGCAAAGACACGAGAAGATTGTAACAGCTGTGGAAAGATTCCAACCAAACTTAGGGGCAACCAAAGACTTACAAGAACATACCACGCCTTCCGCTCTTCTAAAATTGATCGACTTATCCCGCACACCCGCCCAGGGTCAGAAGTCGCTGCGTTTCATTGCAGGCACCGCGCTGATCGCCGGCAGTTTTTTGGTCTACCTGGCGTATCCCGTCATTCTCCTTTACCTGCCGTTTTCAGGGAGCGTGAAACTCGGCGCGACGGTCGCAGTTTGGGTTTTAAGCTGGGCCGTTTTCAGCGCCGGAATCTTGCTCACCGGGCCGCAGGGTTACGAATGGTTAAAAGGGTTATGGACGCGTATGGCCGGGGGCAACAGCGGGAAAAGAGCAGGATAGAAAAAATTCTTGGTCCAACAGCGCAAACGCCTTACGCGCGCGGGAACCGTCCAGTAAACTTCTCCGGACTTTCGTCCGGCGTTTTCCTTAGAATGCAAGCTTCGCTTGTCCGAAAAGCACATCATCCGTCTTTCCCGGGAAAGCGGGCATCCAGACGTCTCTGAAATTTCTGGATTCCGGCTCTCGCTAGCTATCGCCAACTCGGCCGGAATGACGACTCGTTGCCTTTCGGCACCCGATACACCATCCGAACTCAGGTGCTGTAGTTTGCTAAGATGTTATTAGAACCTGTACAGCATCGCGTAGACGATGACGCCGGTGACCGAGACGTAGAGCCAGATCGGCAAAGTCCAGCGCGCGATGCGCCGGTGCGCGTCGAATCTTTCCCGCAGCGCGCGGCTGAGCGTGATCAGCGCCAGCGGCACCACGGTCGTCGCAAGTATCGTGTGCGAGATCAGAATCGCAAAGTAGACGACGCGAATTGTGCCGACGCCTTTGAACGGCACGGAGCCGACCTGGTAGTGGTAAAAAAGATACGAAATTAAAAACAGCGTCGAACTGCCGCAGGCCGCGAGCATGCAAAGGCGATGGGCGCGGCTATTTCGCGCTTTGATAAACAGATAGCCGACGAAAAGAAAAACGGCGCTGAGGGAATTCAGCGCCGCATTGAGAGTCGGTAAATCTGAGGCGGTAATCAATGGGGAAAAATGTCGGGCGTCAGCATGAGAATCAGAAAAACACAGAGCACGAACGGGCACACCGCGACCAGCGCCAAGGTGCGGCGCTCGAACTTCAAGTGCATGAAGTAGAGGGCGACCAGCGCGGCTTTGGTTATCGCCATGGTGATCAGCATGATCGTGATGGCGAACTTGGCGATGGGCAGGTAAATGACCGCGACTTCAATGATCGTCAAAGCCAGTAGCCACCAAAACACGCCCATGTAGTTCGGTTCGGGATGCGCGGTTTCAGACATTGCAGAACTCCTCTGTGCTTTTCTAGATTAGATAAACGAAAGTGAAAATGAGTATCCAAACCAGATCGACAAAGTGCCAATAGAGGCCGGCGATCTCCACATGTTTGGCCTGGTAGCGGCCCCGGGTGACGGCCGCCAACACACAAATATTGTAGATCACGCCACCGGTCACGTGCATGCCGTGAAAGCCGGTAAGCACAAAAAAGGTCGTCGCGAACAGATCCTTGCTGAATGCCAGGTTATATTTCGGCAAAGTCTCATGAATCAAGTGCGTCCATTCGTAGGCCTGGCAACCCAGGAAAAACAGGCCGCCCAGAATGGTAAGGCCCATAAATTTTTTGAATCTGGCCCGGTCACCGTGTTGAATGGCCGAAAGCGAGAGCACCATGGTAACGCTGCTGACGATCAGCACGAAGGTCATGAACGCGGTCAGGTTGATGCCGAGAACTGCCGCCGGCACCGGCCAGCTTTTGCTCGCGTGGCGCAGGATGCCGTAACCGACGATCAAGCAGCCGAACGACATGGCGTCGCCTGCCAGGAACAGCCACATCCCCAGCTTGCCCCAACTCTCCGGCGTCAGCGGGGACTCTTGGGGTTCAGCCTCCGCGTGCAGCGCAGCAGCATCGCTCATCTTCCACTCTCCTTCTCGCTCAAGGCTAAATGCAATGCACTCTCGGTCGCGTGGTCCTGATCTCGTTTCACCGCCGCGCGCCGGTAGCTGTATACCAGCCAGCCGGCAATGGAGCCGACGACCGCGTAAGGCGTCGCCATGAGAAAAAGCACGCTCCAGTTAAACGCGTTCGCCGTCGGATCGCCGTCGCCGGTCAAACAAACGGCACAGGCGCAGGCGAGAGCGGGTGCGAACGTCGCCGCTAATCCGGCGAGCAGCGAAGTCAATAGGGTTTTTCGTTTCAGCATTTGAGACAATCGAAAACTAGCCTAACAATTCTCCACTGTCAAACCAACCTGTCTAATAGAGATAAACCAAACCGTAAAGCGCCGGCCATAAGGCGACGACGAAGGTCCAGTACATCGCGCAGGTTTGCACGCCCACGTAGTGATCTTTGGCGTAGTGCCCACGCCGAGCCAGGACGAAGACCACCATGAGCCAGACGAGAGCGCCGAATACATGCAGCGCGTGAAACCCGATCAGCGTATAGAACAAGCCGCCGTACACGCTACTCGACACCGTCAGCCCGAACTGGATCAATTCGATCCACTCGTAGCCCTGAACGGCGAGAAAAATCGCCCCGAGAAGCCCCGTCAAGCCGAGCCAACGAATTAGCTGGGTGCCGTCCCCACGGCGCGCGCTGCGCAGCGCCACACGGATCGTGACCGCGCTGGCGAGCAAAAACATCGTGTTTACGCCGGTGACGCCGACGGGCAGCCGCGGTTGAAACGGCGGCGGCCAGACCGCGGCGCCGACGCGAAATACGATATAGGCGCCCATCAACCCCGCGAAAAACATCGCCTCGGCACCAAGGAACATCCAGATTGCAAGCCAGGCGTTGCTGCCGATCGGCGTCTGTTGCAATACTGGCGGTGGCTCGCCGCCGCCAAACCCAGGTCGCTCCCGATCCATTTCGACTAGCGTTTCGTCCAATCGTTTTGCGATCGAAATTTGTGCCATGAATCCACTTTAGCCAAGGCGCCTAATATATGATGATAAACACGATCACCGCCGCGATATAGAGCAACATGGCCAGCGCCAGGATCAGGCCCAGGTGGCGGTTCTTGAGCCGCGGTCTATCAGGTCGGATCATAAGAGATTCGCTCATAACGGCACCCGGTCCAGCGCCATGACCAGGAGCAGCACGGGTAAGTAAATCAACGACGCAAAGAGCAATTGCCGGGCGCGGGTAAGGGTGGACGAGGCCACGAGGCGAATCCCGCTCCCGAGAAAACCGCAGCCGAGGAAGAACGCGACGATGAAATAGGCGCCGCCGGCCAGACCGAGCAACGTGGGCAGCAAACTCACCGCCAACAACGCGGCGCAGTGACTGACAATTTGGCGATTGGTGCTGCCGCCATCCGGCTCGATCACGGGCAGGAACTGAATGCCCGCCTTGGCATAATCGTCGCGGTATAGTCGCGCGATCGCCAGCGTGTGGGGAATTTGCCAGAGGAACAATATGGCGAACAACACCCAGGCCGCGATATCGAAATCACCGCGGACGGCCACCCAACCGATGACGGGCGGCAGCGCGCCGGGCACCGCGCCGACGATCATGCAGAGCGAGCTGCGCGGCTTCATCGGCGTATAGAGAACCAGATAGCTCAGGGTGATAAAGGCGGTCACTAGGGCGCTGAGAAAGTTCACTGCGACGGCGAGATAAACGAGCCCGGAAAGCGCGAGTAATATCCCGAAGCAGAGCGCTTCGACCGGTGGCACCCGCCCGTCGGGAATCGGGCGGCGGCGCGTCCGCGCCATCAACGCGTCGGTGTCCCGTTCCATAAACTGATTGAGAGCGAGCGTGCCGCCCGCAGCCAAGGCTGTGCCGAACAGCATTTTGATCAGCAGCAAATAGTTGGGTATTTCCGGCGAAGCGACGTAAAAACCCACAAAGGCGGTCACCAGGACCATCGATACGACGTTGGGCTTGGTCAGTTCGTAATAATCCGCGCCGCGGCGCTTGACGCCGACGAGCGCTGTTTCGACGGCTGCGCTGCGCGTGCTCATGACGAATACTGCTCGCTTAAAACGTTGTGCTTTGGCAGAGGCGCCGGCGTGCCGCTCAACCGATTACTGCGTAACGTCAGCAGCAACGCGGTGGCCAGCATCAAGGCGCCGATCGCCAGGTGCGTCGTGGTCAACGGGACGACGGCTTTCATCGGCAAGCGCAAGTACGGCGTGAACTTGGCAAAGTATGACCCGACGCCCAGTAGAATTTGGATCGCCAACAGAATCGTCAGAAAGACCGCTGGGCGTGACAAGCCCGGGCGACGCGGATCGAATTTAGTGACGCGGCGCAGAATGAGAATCACATGGACAGCGACAATCAGCGCAAAGAACAGATGCGCGTCGACCCGAGTCCCGGTATGCCTCAGCACGGCGCCGAGAGCGATCTGGAGATATATCATAGCCGTCGTCATCGCGCAGAGACCGCGCAATTTTCCGCCGTCGGCGAACGGCTCCTCGGCCAACGGCCGGCGCCACTCCGGGGCGGTGAACAGAGCCAAGCTTACGGTCAAAGCAAAAAATGCCTGGGCGAGACAAGCGTGAACAATCGCCAGCGTATACTCCAGCAACACAACCCGGAGCCCGCCCAGCACGCCCTGGATGATGACCAGAATGAGCGCAGCCACGCCAAGCCAGCGTAGCCAAGCGCGCGATTCTTTGAACCAAAACGTTCCGGCCAGGATGATCGTCAAGAGTCCCACCACGGACGCCACCAATCGATGGCTATGTTCATAAAAAATTCCGCCGACCATCTTCGACCACGGGTAGAGAAACATATTGTAACCGAAGCTGGTCGGCCAATCGGGAACGGCGAGCCCCGCGCCTTTGCTGGTGACCAGGCCGCCGATGAAAAGCAATGGAAAGGTCGCGCAGGCGAGCGCGACCGCGAGCCGATGGGGCCACACCGAATCCGCCATTATCCTTCTGACTTCCGACATCTGCCGTCCGACTTCTACTTTCTAGTGCGCCCGCGTCGCCGCGCCGGTTCCCAGGTTTTTGTCCTGCGGCAGCCAGTCTTCTTTCACTTCGGGGGAGCTGTATTCGTAAGGGCCGCGGTAGACCACCGGCTGAACTTCGAAGTTTCCATGCGGCGTCGGCGTCGGCGCGACCCATTCCAGAGTGTTGGCCTGCCAGGGATTTCGTTCAGCCTTCTTGCCGGCAAACAGACTCCAGAAGAAATTAAACAGGAAAAAAATCTGCGAAGCGCCGAGTATAAGCGCGCTCACCGTAATGAACACATTCCAGTACTGCAAGGGCATCAGGAACTCATACTGCATCGGGTTGTAGATCCGCCGCATGTGGCCGCCGACGCCGAGAAAGTGCATCGGGAAAAAGGCGCCGTTGAAAAAGATATAGGTCAGAACAAAATGAATTTTGCCCAGCGGCTCATTCGTCATACGGCCGAACATTTTTGGAAACCAGTAATAGACCGCGGCGAACAGCGCGAAAATGATCCCCGCGACGACGTAATGGAAGTGGGCGACGATGTAGTAAGTGTCGTGGATGAAGATGTCCACCGGCGTGGAAGCCATGAAGATACCGCTCAGACCGCCGATCAAGAAATTCGAGATAAACCCTAACGCAAAAAGCATCGGTACCGTGAAGCGGATGCTGCCGCCCCAGAGGGTGCCAAGCCAGTTGAATGTCTTGATCGCCGACGGCACCGCGATCACCATCGTGGTCATCATGAAGGCGGTGCCGAGCAGCGGGTTCATGCCGCTGACGAACATGTGATGGCCCCAGACGATCCAGGAGAGAAACGCAAGGGCGATCATGGAGAAAGCCATGGCGTGGTAACCGAAGATCGGCTTGCGGGAAAACGTCGAGATCAGATCCGAGGTCACACCCATTGCCGGAAGCACCAGGATGTACACTTCCGGATGGCCGAAGAACCAGAACATATGCTGCCACAGCAGCGGCTCTCCCCCGCCTTCCGGCAGGAAGAAGCTCGTCCCCATTGTGCGATCGAAGAGCAGCATCGTCAACGCGGCCGTGAGAACCGGCAGGGCGAGGAGCAGAAGAATGGCCGTAATAAACAACGACCAGATCGTCAGCGGCATGCGAAAGTAAGTCATGCCGGGCGCGCGCATGTTAATAATCGTGGTGATGTAATTGATCGAGCCCATCAGTGACGAGATGCCGAGGATCAGGAGGCTGATGATCCAAAGATTTTGTCCCCACTCGACTCCGGTGTATTGCGCTCTGGCCGACAGAGTCGCGTAACCTGTCCAGCCGGACGCCGCCGGCCCCCCGACGACAAAAAAACTGGAGAGTATGACCACGCCGGCCACGGCACCGACCCAGAAGGAGAACATGTTCAGCTTGGGGAAGGCCATGTCGCGGGTGCCGATCATCAGAGGGATGAGAAAATTGCCGAAGCTCCCGACCATGATCGGCATGACCACGAAGAAGATCATGATGGTCGCGTGCATGGTGAAAAGCGCGTTGTAGGTACTGGGTGGAATGATCCCGCCATACATGTAGGGCTCGGGAATGAAACTCATTCCCGGCACCGCGGTCTCCGGCCACGCCAATTGCCAGCGCACCATCATCGCCAGCATCCCGCCGATCAAGAGCATAAAGAGACCGAGGAAGAGGAACTGGCGGCCGATCATTTTGTGATCCGTCGAAAAGATATAGGTGCGCAGGAACCCAAGCTCTGCGTGATGGCCATGCGCTGCGTGGGCCGCGCCAGCCGCTGCGGTATCGCTCATCTTTCAAAACCCTCCGTTATTAAGCCCGGATAAAACCGTTAAAGAATGGCTCGCCTTACGGCGCTTTCGGTGCCAGGTTTTCCTCCGCCCACTTCTTATACTCCTCAGGAGTGTGGACGTGAAGCCAACCCTTCATTCCCGAGTGGCCGAAGCCGCATAGTTCCGCGCAAGGAAGCTCGTACTTGCCCGGCTTGGTGGCTTCGAACCAGACCAGGATGGTTCGCCCCGGAACCGCGTCCTGCTTGAGACGCAGATTTGGCAGGAAGAAACTGTGAATCACGTCTTTCGACGAAAGCTGGATGCGCACGACCTTGTTGACCGGCACATGCAAGTCATTGTCGAACTTCACGTCGTCATCGGTACCCAACTTGCCGTCGGGTCCGGGATAGACTACATCCCAGTTAAACTGCTTTGCCACCACCTGAAGCTCGAAGTCGCTCTCCGGCGCTTGGCGCTTCACTTTGGCCCAGGTCGACACGCTCATGAAAGAGAGCACAATTAAAATCGCAGCCGGGATAATTGTCCAGATGATCTCCAAGCTCGTGTTACCGTGGGTATAGGTGGCGCGCCGGCCCGGCCGCTCGCGGTACATCACCAGGAAGATAATCATTAACGCCGTGACCAGAATAAAGGTGGCGGCCGTTATGTAGTATATAAGGTAGAATAGCGAATCGATCTCGCCACCGAACGTGGAGACGTTTTCGGGCAACCACTGAAGCATCTAATGAACCGTCCTTATGAAGTTTTGGAATCGCAGGCTAAAGATCATCCTTGCTAACATAGCCATACCGTCATTTCAAGCGAAAATGCCGCTGATTTGCAAAGGGTTTTTCCCAGTGCTAGTCACATGGATGCGGGCTCAAATTAATGATAACCCCCAGTTGGTATGCCCTGAGTTTGCTGCTCCACCTCGTCGGCCTGGCGCTTTGGTTGGGCGGCATGGTTTTCTTTTTAGTCGTCTTCGGGCCAGCCGCGCATAAGCTGCGCCCAGGAATCGGCGTACGAACCCTGAATCAGGGGAGAATCGCCCTCGAAGCCGTCTCATGGACGGCCATCGGGCTTGTAGCGATTACCGGAATGATCAATCTGATATTGGGCCGGGAAGGAGCCGGCGCGTCTCAGGGAGAGTTTTATACGATCACGCTCTCGGTCAAACTGTTTTTCTTCTTCGCCATGCTGTTGCATCACTGCTTGCAGATCTTCAAATACGCGCCGCAAATCGCGGCCCTGACAGCGCAAACACCCGCCGACACCATGGCCTGGCCTGAACCCCTGGGCGCTCACTGGCAAAAATGGTTCATGCTGCTCAAGCTCAACGCGGGGCTGGGCCCTGTCGTGACCCTATTGGGAGTGGCTCTGGTCAAAGGTTAATCTGGGAGATCTGCATTTGAGGTTTGAATCATCGCCAAGGAGGATGAATCATGGCAACCGCCCGCGGCGCGACTTTACTCGGTCCCGACAAAATTGAAATCCGGGAGTATCCCCTTCCCGATATTCCGCCTGACGGCGGACTGGTGAAGGTGGAAATGGGCGGCGTGTGCGGCACCGACGTCAAATACCTCCACGGCAAGCTCAAAGTCGACTATCCGATCATTCTCGGCCATGAAATCCTCGGACGCGTCGAGAAGCTCGGCCGCGACGCGGCGGCGATCCATAAGGTCAAAGAGGGCGATCGGATCATTCTCAAGGGCGCGCTGGGCTGCGGCCGCTGCGCCGATTGCCGGCGCGGCAGCGCGCGCTTCTGCCGGCAGCGCACCAATTACGGCGGCCGCACCAAGTGCGACAAGCCGCCGCATCTGTTCGGCGGCTTCGCCGATTACGTTTATTTAGCGACCGACGTGTTGGCGACCAAAGTGAGCGACGCCCTTCCCGCCGAAGCGGCGGCGCTGATCGGCTCGGTCATGGCCAACGGCTTTCAATGGGCGATCCGGCGCGGCGGCGTCAAGATGGGCGACTACGTTTTAATCCAGGGGCCGGGGCAGCAGGGGCTTTCGTGCACCTTCGCCTCCAAGCACGCCGGCGCGGCGAAAATTTTCATCACCGGCATCGGCCGCGACAAGCCGCGGCTGGAACTGGCCAAGAAATTCGGCGCTACCCGGACCATCAACGTCGAGGAAGAAGATGTCGTGGAGGTTATTCGGAATGAAACCAACGGCGAGATGTGCGATGTCGTCGTCGATGTCTCGGGCAATCCCAACGCCATTGTGAAGTCCGTCGACTGTCTGCACCGCCAATCCACCATGGTGCTCGGCGGCCTGACCGGCGATTCTACCGTGACGCCGATGCTCCTGGACAAGCTGGTTTGGAACGAGATCAAGCTGCAAGGTTGCTTCACCGCAGACAACGACGCCACCGAGGCGGCTCTGCGCCTGATCGAAGAGACCAAGTTTCCGGTGCAGGATATGGTAAGTCATATTTTTCCGCTGAAGGATATCGAACACTGCATTAGGGCCATCGGCGGGGAAGTCCCGGGCACCTTCCCGACCAAAGCACTGATCAATCCGGCGCTGGGGTAGGTGAATACGAGGAGAGTTCAAAGTTCCGAGTTCAAAGTTCAAAGTGAAGAATCGATCTCATCTACGTTGAACCTTGAACATTGAACTTTGAACCACCAACGCGGTCCAACTGGCATGACGGAAGCATCGTGAAGAACCTTAATCTACACCATCACCGATTGCGGTTGCCTCGATGATTGAAGGACTCAGAGACAAAGTCGTCATCGTCACCGGCGGCGGCCACGGCATCGGCAAGGCGTATTGCCACAGCTTCGCCAAAGCCGGGTCGAAGGTGGTGATCGCCGATATCGATGCCGCCGCGGCTGAGCGAACGGCCGCCGAAATCGGCAAAGATACTGGCGCGCAGGCACTCCCGGTTCACGTCGATGTTTCGAATGAAGAGGCAACGAAGCGGATGGCGGCGCAGACACTCGGCACCTTCGGCCGCATCGACGTTCTGATCAACAACGCCGCGGTCTTCTCCGTGGTGCCGATGAACCGCGGTCGAATTGAAACCATCGACCCCGAAGAATGGGACCGCTTGATGGCGGTGAACCTGCGCGGCCTGTTCTTCTGCTGCCGAGCGGTACTTCCGGTTATGCGCGCACAGAAGTCGGGCAAAATCATCACCATCGCCTCGGGAACCGTCTTCGCCGGCAGTCCTGGACGAATTCACTACGTGACCTCAAAAGCCGCAACCATCGGCTTCACTCGCACGCTGGCGCGGGAGGTCGGCGACGATAATATCAACGTGAACTGCCTGGCTCCCGGCAACACGCTGTCGGAGGAAAATCCGACGGAGCAAATGATCAAGTTTCGCGGATCGTCGGTGGGCCTGAGATCGTTGAAAAGAATCCAAGTGCCGCAGGACGTGGTCGGCGCGATGCTGTTTCTCGCGTCACCCTTGAGCGACTTCATGACCGGCCAGACCATGAACGTCGACGGCGGCATTTCGTTCTTGTAATGTTGGCAAGCTGATGAATCACCGACAGGTTCGCGGCTGAAAGCGGATTTTGTCCGATTCAATTTGAACGGCTTGAACGATTGGAACGACTGGAACATTTGGAATGGAGAAAAGTTATGAAAGTCAACTATCCGATCATCGACGCCGACGGCCATGTCTTGGAAAAAGACCGCGAGCTGCACGACTATCTCGGCGGGCGCTATAGCGGCGCCCCGCGCTTTGAAACCTACGCCTACTTTCCCTCGCTCGACGGCTGGAACCGCGGCACCGGCGTGCCCGGAAAAGATCCGGAAACTCCCGCGCCGCGCTGGCTACAATTTCTCGACGAGATCGGCGTCCACACCACCGTGCTCTACCCCACCAGCGGCCTGTCCCTCGGCTTGGTGCAGAATCCGGAGTGGGCCTGCGTGCTCGCCCGCGCCTACAATTCGTGGATCGCCGATCGCTTCACCAAGCAGAGCCCGCGGCTCCAGGCCGTGGCGTTGCTGCCGGTGCAGGAGCCAGTGGAAGCCGCCAAAGAACTGGAGCGGGCAAAGTCGATGGGGTTGGTTGCCGGGCTATTGCCTGCGGTCACCTGGTTGAACAAAGGCTATGGCCATAGCGACTTTGATCCGATCTACGAAGCGGCCGAGAAGCTCGACATCCCACTGACGGTCCACGGCGCACCGAGCCGCGGCATGGGCTTCGACTTTTTTAATAAATTTTTGCACGTGCACACGCTGGAACATCCGTTCGCAATTCTGATCCAATTCACCCATATGGTCTTCGAAGGCGTCTTCGTCCGTTTTCCAAAACTCAGAGTGGCGTTTCTCGAAGCCGGCTCGGGATGGTTGCCCTATATGATGGATCGCATGGACGAAGAAATGGAAAAACCCTACCGCGTCCAGGCGCCGCTGCTCAAACAAAAACCCAGCGAGCTGATTCGCAACGGCCAGATCTGGACCACCTGCGAAGTAGAAGAAAAGGCGCTGCCGCAGGTGCTCAAGCAATTCAATCCAAACTGTTTGATGTGGCCGTCCGACTACCCGCATGAACGGCTGCCGGACCTGTTCAAGCGCGACATCCCGGAGTTTCTCGAACGCGACGACTTGAGCGAGGAAACCAAGAAAGCGATCCTGCACGACAACCCGATCGACTTTTATCGGCTGAAGATTTGAAGACAGGAAGATTACCTCCCGCAAAGGCGCAAAGACGCAAAGGAAGAGCATTGTCATTTCGAACGAAGAGAGAAATCCCTCGCAATCGCTCGGGATGACAGGCCTTGGGCCTGTCACTTAGCGCCTTTGCGCCTTTGCGGGAAAATATTCTTAATGAATTCTATGGAGGCACACCATGCGCTTGAAAAATAAAGTAGCAATCGTCACCGGTGGCGGCGTCGGCATCGGCAAGGCGTACGCTCACGGCTTGGCCAAAGAAGGCGCCAAGGTCGTCGTTGCCGATATTCAAGAAGCGGAAGCAAGAAAAGTCGCCGCGGACATCCAACAGGCGGGCGGCGAGGCGATGGCCGTTGCCGTCGACGTGACGTCGGTGGAAAAAACTCAGGCGATGGCGCAGACCGCGCTCAAGGCCTACGGCCGCATCGACATCCTGGTCAACAACGCCGGGCTTTACTCGGCGTTGAAAAAGAAAAACTTCATGGAGATCGACGGCGACGAGTGGGATCGCGTGATGGCGGTCAACGTTAAAGGTTTGTGGCACTGCGTCAAAGCGGTCTATCCCGCTATGAAGCAGCAAGGCAAGGGCAAGATCATCAACATTTCATCGGGGACGATGCTCAGCGGCTCGCCGTTTTTTCTCCACTACGTCTCCTCCAAAGGCGCCGTCATCGGCTTCACTCGCGCGCTGGCCCGTGAAGTGGGCAATGACAACATCTGCGTCAACTCGATCATGCCGGGCTTGACGATCTCCGGCTCGAACCAGGAAGGCGTCATGACCGCGGAACAGCTCGCCGACCGCCGAAAGCGGCGCGCCATCCAGCGCGACCAGTACCCGCAGGATCTCGTCGGCACGGTGATCTTTCTTGCCTCCGACGACAGCGACTTCATGACCGGCCAGGCCATCGCCGTGGACGGGGGCATGAATATGTACTGAGGTCACTCGGTTCGCGCGCGAGTTCATGACGTCCGGAAACGCGTGGCGGGAATCACGGACTTAGCGGCACTGTCCGACCGCGAAGCGAGCTGACTCGGTCTGCGAATATTTTCCAGAAAGAAAGGCTAACCGGCTGACTGAGCTAGTTGCGAACACAAGATCTAGACTCCGACGCGAAACGCAGGTAAGCGCTCTCCTGCCTAATTTCTTTCAAGTGGTCAACCATTAAGCCAATGGATGGTGCCATCGTTGCTAATTGAACGGCTGCAGTCCGGGGACGACTTAATCCTGGCGCCTTGCGAATATTAACACGAGTTTGTACACTACGTTGTCAGGGAGGTAAGCCATGGACCGCTATTTGACCACCAGCGAGGCGAGGCAAAAGTTTTTGAACCTGGTTGACGAAGTCGGGGACGGCGACCAAGTCATTATTACCAAGCGCGGGGTGCCCAAAGCGGCCATTGTCAACTTTGAGCAATTGCAAACATTGAAAGCCGTGGCTCGGCTCTGGCAAGACCCCGAAGCGCTGCGTGCGATGCGCGTATCGTTGGACGAAGTGAAGCAGGGAAAGACGCTGAAGCTGTCCGGAGCGCCTACCGTTGAAAGAATTTTGACCGCCGCCCGCAAAAAAGGTCTCCTGCGTGGCTGAATATCTTTTCACTCGACATTTTTTCGAAGAGCTGTCCGTCTTTGAAAAATCCGTAAGCCCCAGCGATCTAAGAATGCTGGAAGAGGTTTTGGCCGCCATTGTAGACACTCCCAATTTGCCCGGACGGGTGCCGAGCTTTTATGATCCGACGTCGCCGAGCTACCTCTACCGCTCAGGAAATTTACTCATTCATTTCCGCGTGCCAAATCCCGGACTCGTTGAGTTCCTGAACCTTTTCTGGCCGAGAGTCTAGGCCTCCTGACAAAAGACTCAGCCAAGAAGCGAGCCTTTTCGATCCCGATAAACTCCGCATTGACCGCAGGCACCGACAGCCGCAATCCGAGAAAAAGATCCCCAACCGCTTTTCTACGGCCGCGGCAGCCGGGCTTGTCGAGGTGGTACGGCATGAAACCGACAGCACGCGCGCCAAATAGCGATGTGCGCTCTTTGGCTACCGGAAATTCGGAGCCAGGCAGATTTGTTTTAAAGCCCGGCGGTGTGTGTTACTATTCCACCCTAGCGGGTAAAAGACATGGAAGAGTTGATCCAACAATATGCCGAGCATTTGAAAAGCGAGCGGAACGTGTCGCCGCATACGCTGAGAAACTATTTGAGCGATCTGGCGCAGTTTGAACAATTTCTCGCCGAGAAGGAACTATGTTTAGGCGGCGGGAAGAAAGTTGATGTGCGCAAGGTCGATATTTACGTCGTGCGGGCGTATCTAGCTTCGTTAGCCACGGACCGGAAGAAAAGTTCTATCGGCAGGAAGCTGGCGGCGATCAAGGGCTTCTTTCGCTATCTCGTAGCGGCGGGGCAAATTGAGAAAGACCCACTCTTGCTTATTCGTTCGCCGAAGCAGGAAAAGCCGCTGCCGGCGGTTCTCTCGGTCGACGATGCGTTTCACCTGCTCGATGGGATTACGATCAAGGGGGCATTGGATGTTCGCGACCGCGCGATCCTTGAGTTTTTCTATTCCACCGGCGTGCGCGTGAGCGAACTGGTGGGTCTCAACTGGGCCGATGTCGATTTCCAGCTGGGCATCGTCCGCGTGCTCGGCAAAGGCTCCAAGGAACGCATCGTGCCGGTCGGCGAAACGGCGCTTCAAACCCTGCGCGACTACAGCATGGTGCTGCGCAAAAAATGGAATCTCCCGTGTAAAGGCGAGACTGCTGTGTTTTTGAACAATCGCGGCAAAAGAACCACCACCCGGAGCGTGGCGCGCGTCGTGGAAAAGCATCTCAAACAGTCGGGAATAGCGGTTAAGATCGGCCCGCACGGGCTGCGCCATAGCTTTGCCACGCATCTCCTGAACAGCGGCGCGGATCTCAGGGTAATTCAAGAGTTGCTCGGCCACGCGAGCCTGTCGACGACGCAGCGATACACCCATTTGAATCTGGATCAATTAACTGCCGTCTATGATAAAGCTCATCCAAGGGCCTAGAAAATTTTAGATTTTAGATTTTGGATTTTAGATTATAATACCAAGGAGGGAGATTTCGATTCTGAATTTCCGAATTTCACCGACTTCAATCCAAAATCGGCAATCTAAAATCTAAAATGTTCCAGGGTACAACCATTCTAGGGCTACGCCACGGCGGTAAAGTCGTCGTGGTGGGCGACGGGCAGGTGAGCCTCGGGCAGACCGTGATGAAGCATAGCGCGCGCAAGGTGCGCAAGCTCCATCATGACAAAGTCATCGCCGGTTTCGCCGGCGCCACCGCGGACGCCTTCACGCTGTTCGAGAAGTTCGAGGCCAAGCTCGAGCAGTACAACGGCAATTTAAAACGGGCAGCGGTGGAGCTGGCCAAGGACTGGCGCACCGACCGTGTGCTTCGGCGGCTCGAAGCGCTGCTCATCGTCGCCGACACCGACGATCTCCTTGTCATTTCCGGCAGCGGCGACGTGGTGGAGCCGGACGACGGCGTGATCGCCATCGGTTCGGGCGGCAATTATGCTCTGGCCGCGGCGCGCGTGCTCATCAAGCATTCTCAACTGGACGCCCACGCCATCGCGGAAGAGGCGATGCGCACGGCGGCAAGCATCTGCGTGTACACCAACGATCAGCTCACGTTCGAGGAGTTGCCGTAGCAGGCCGCTAACGGGGAGCCGTTCCAGTGGTTCCAATCGTTCCAACCGTTCAAAGCGATTGAAATCGATCCAACGCGGCTCCATTTCGGCAAATGATCCCGCGCCTCGTGACAAAAGATTGCAATTCCCGCGGAAGTTGCTAGGAGTGATAATTCCATGAACGATGTTGTAAAAGCAGCGCCCTCGGAGCCAAGCTCGTCGCCGATGCCGGTAATGACGCCGCGGGAAATCGTCTCCGAGCTGGACCGTTACATCGTCGGCCAGAAGGACGCGAAGCGAGCGGTGGCGATCGCTCTGCGCAACCGCTGGCGGCGCCAGTTGGTGCCGGAGGATCTGCGCGAGGAGATCGCGCCGAAGAACATCATCATGATCGGCCCCACCGGCGTCGGCAAGACGGAGATTTCGCGGCGGTTGGCCAAGCTGGCGCAGGCGCCTTTCATCAAGGTCGAGGCCTCTAAGTTCACCGAAGTCGGCTACGTCGGGCGCGACGTCGAATCGATCATCCGCGATCTGACCGACCTCGCCGTCAACATGGTGAAGGAAGAGGAGAAACAAAAGGTCGAAATCCGCGCGCGAGAGATCGCCGAGGAGCATATTTTGGATCTGCTTCTCCCTCCCACCCCTGCAAGCGTGCCCGATGGCGAAGCCGTCGATGTGGCCCGCCTCCAGGGCACGCGTGACAAGCTCAAGAAAATGCTTCGCGAAGGCAAGATGGACGACCGCTTCGTCGACCTCGAGCTGACCCAGTCGGCGATGCCGATGATCGAAGTGTTGGCGCCCCAGGGCATGGAGGGAATGGAATTCAACTTGAAGGAAATGTTTTCCAACCTGCTGCCGAAAAAAACCAAAAAGAAAACCGTCAAGATCCCCGAGGCGATGGAGATCCTGACGCAAGAGGAGGCGGCCAAGCTCATCGACATGGACAAAGTAATCGGCGAAGCGGTGCGCCGCGTCGAGCAGTCGGGGATTGTCTTCCTGGACGAGATCGACAAGATCGCCGGCCGGGGGGAATCGACCCACGGGCCGGACGTGTCGCGCGAAGGCGTGCAGCGGGATCTGCTGCCCATCGTCGAGGGGTCCACGGTCAACACCAAATACGGTATGGTCAAGACCGACCATATTCTTTTCGTCGCCTCGGGCGCGTTTCATAGCACCAAGCCTTCCGATTTGATCCCGGAATTCCAGGGCCGCTTTCCGATCCGCGTGGAGCTTAGCTCCCTCGGCAAGGACGACTTCGTCCGCATCCTCACCGAGCCGAAGAACGCGCTGATCAAGCAGTACGAGGCGCTGCTCGAGACCGAAGACGTCCATCTGCGCTTCGGCGCCGACGCGGTCGAGGAAATCGCGGGCATCGCCGCCGAGGTCAACGAGCGAATGGAAAACATCGGCGCCCGCCGGCTGCACACGGTGCTGGAACGGTTGCTCGACGAGGTATCGTTCAGTGCGCCGGAGATGCACGGCAAAGAGATCGTCATCGACGCCGCCTACGTCCGCGAGCGGCTCACGCCGATCTTGAAGAACGAGGACCTGGCGCGCTATATCCTCTGAAATAGAGGGCTCCCCTTATGGAGAGATTCATCAACAAAGCGGAAGTGTTGATGGAGGCGCTGCCCTATTTTCGGCGCTTCTACAACAAGACTTTCGTCATCAAATACGGCGGCCACGCGATGGAGAACGAGGAGCTTAAGGAAAGCTTCGCGCAGGATGTCGTGCTGCTGAAATACGTCGGCATTAATCCCGTGATCGTCCATGGCGGCGGGCCGCAGATCGACATGGTTCTCGATAAGATGGGGATCACCAGCCGCTACGTGCGCGGCATGCGCGTCACCGACCAGGAGACCCTGGACATCGTTGAGATGGTGCTCGTCGGCAAGGTCAACAAGGCAATCGTCACCCTCATCAACCGGCACGGCGGCATGGCCGTCGGTTTGAGCGGCAAAGACGGCGGTCTCATCCTGGCGCGCAAAATGAACGTCAAGGTCTCGGACAACGGCAAGGAGCCGGAGATCATCGACATCGGCATGGTGGGCGAGATCATCGGCATCGATCCGAAGATCATCAATTCGCTGGACCAGAATGATTTCATCCCGGTGATTGCGCCGGTGGGCGTCGGCGAAAACGGCGAAACCTACAACATCAACGCCGATCTGGTGGCGGGCGAGTTGGCGGAAGCGCTGCACGCCGAGAAGCTCATTCTGATGACCGACGTCGAAGGGGTCAAAGACAAGAAGGGCGAGCTTTTGAGCACGCTGCGCGTGAACCAGGCGGGCAAAATGATTCAAGAGGGAATCGTCGGCTCGGGCATGATCCCCAAAGTCGAGTGCTGCGTCAACGCGCTCAAAGGCGGAGTGGAAAAAACCCACATCATCGACGGCCGGGTGAAACACGCGGTGCTGCTGGAAATCTTCACCAAAGAAGGCATCGGCACCGAAGTGGTTAGGAAGTAGCCGTTGAACAATCGCGAGATCGCCAAGCTCACCGACAAGTACCTTGCCAAAACCTACACGCGCTATCCCATCGCGCTGGTGCGCGGCAAGGGCGCGCGGGTGTGGGACGCCGACGGCAAGGAGTACCTCGACTTTCTCGCCGGTATCGCGGTGAACGGTCTGGGCCACTGTCATCCCGCGGTGGTGCGCGCCATCGAGCAGCAGGCGAAAAAGCTACTGCATGTCTCCAATCTCTACCACATTCAGCCGCAGGCGGAGCTGGCGCGGGAGCTGTGCCATCACTCGTTCGCGGACCGGGTGTTCTTTTGCAACAGCGGCGCGGAGGCCAACGAGGCGGCGCTCAAACTGGCGCGCCGCTACGGCGGCGAGCACCTCGGCGGCAAATACGAGATCCTCACGGCGCACAATTCCTTTCATGGGCGCACGCTCGCTACATTGACGGCCACGGGGCAAGAAAAAGTGCGGGCGGGTTATGATCCGCTGCCGACGGGCTTTCGCCAGATGCCGTTTAATGATCTCGGCGCCGCCGAAGCGGCCATCGATGAAACCAAGACGGTGGGGATTCTCGTGGAGCCGATCCAGGGCGAAGGCGGCATCAATGTCGCCGATGAAAGCTACCTGCGCGGCCTCAGGGATCTCTGTGACCGGCGCGGTTTGCTGCTGATCTTCGACGAAGTGCAAACCGGCATGGGGCGCACGGGAAAGCTTTTCGGCTATGAACATTTCGGCGTGCAGCCGGACATCATGACCTTGGCCAAAGCGCTGGGCGGCGGTTTGCCCTTGGGCGCGATGCTGGCGCGGGAGGAGGTCGCCAAGAGTTTCGGTCCGGGCAGCCATGCTTCGACCTTCGGCGGCAACCCGCTGGTCTGCAGCGCCGGCTTGGCAGTGATGAAAACGCTGCTGCAAGGCGGCGCGCTCAGGAACTGCGTCAAGATGGGCAAGTTGTTGGCCCAAGGTCTCGAGCGGCTCAAAGAGCGCTTTGCTTTCGCCCGCGCCATTCGCGGCAAGGGGTTGATCCTGGGCCTGGAGCTGGAAATGGAAGGAGCCAAGATCGTCGAAGCTTGCATGGCGGAAGGGCTGCTGCTCAATTGCACCGCCTACAAAGTGCTGCGCTTCGTGCCGCCGCTGACGATCACGGCAAAAGAAATCGAGCGCGGTCTGGCGATACTAGAAAAAGTTCTCACGCGCGTCTGAAAGACGCTCGGTCACCGGTTATGGGCAAGAAAGATTTGTTGAATTTTGGCGGGCTCAGCCGCGAAGATATGTTCGCGATATTTGATCTGGCGGCGGATCTCAAGCAGAAACTCAAAGCCGGCATCGCCCACCCACTGCTGGCGCGCCGCTGCCTGGCGATGATTTTCGAGAAGCCGAGCCTGCGCACGCGCGTGACCTTCGAGGCGGGCATGGTGCAGCTGGGCGGCCACGCAGTTTTTCTGGGTCCCAACGAGGTGCAGCTCGGCGTGCGCGAGACGCCGGCCGATTGCGCGCGTAGTCTGAGCCGCTGGGTGGATATCATTAGCGTCCGGACGTTTTTCCAAGAGACACTCGAAGAGATGGCGCGCTACGCAACGGTGCCGGTGATCAACGCGCTCTCCGACGCGTCCCATCCCTGCCAGGTGCTTGCCGACTGCCTGACGCTGATCGAGCACAGAGGGAAATTGGACGGGTTGAAAGTGACTTTTCTCGGTGACGGCAACAATGTGGCGCGCTCGTGGATCGAGGCGGCGGAAAAGCTGCCGATCTCCTTCGCGCTCGCCTGTCCAAAGGGCTATGAGCCCAGCCGCGACCTGACGGACCGGGCTCGAAACAACGGTGCGCGGATCTTGATAACGCGATCCGTCGAAGAAGCGGTGAGCGGCGCCGACGTGGTTTATACGGATGTCTGGGCGAGCATGGGTCAAGAGCGAGAGGCGGTGGAGCGCGCGATGGTCTTTCGCGACTATCAGATCAACGAGCGGCTCGTGGGGATGGCGAAGAAGGACGCAATGGTAATGCATTGCCTGCCGGCGCACCGCGGCCAGGAAATCACCCACGAGGTGCTGGAGAGCGCGCAATCGATCGTCTTCGACCAGGCCGAAAATCGGCTCCACGTCCAGAAGGCGATCATGGTCTGGCTGCTGCAGAGCTAGAAGGTTCAAGGTTTAAAACGTTCAAGGCGATAGATCATTCTGAAATCTTGGATTGTGGATTTTGGGTTCAATCCAAAATCTAAAATCGAAAATCCAAAATGGGGAAGCGGTGAAGGTCAACAAAGTCGTTTTAGCTTATTCCGGGGGATTGGATACTTCGGTCATCCTGCGCTGGCTAAAGGAGGAGTACGGCTGCGAAGTCATCGCCTTCTGCGCCGACTTGGGACAAGGCGAGGACCTTCAGGCGGTCAAGCAAAAGGCCTTCAAAACCGGCGCCAGCGAGGTCGTCATCGGCGATCTCAAGGAAGAGTTCGTCAAGCACTACGTCTTCCCCATGCTGCGCGCCAACGCGGTTTACGAGGGGTCGTATCTGCTCGGAACTTCCATCGCCCGACCGCTGATCGCCAAGGGGCAGATCGACATCGCCGTGCGGGAAAAAGCGGACGCAGTCGCGCACGGCGCCACCGGCAAGGGCAACGATCAGGTGCGCTTCGAGCTCACCTACTACGCGCTCAAGCCAGGGGTCAAGGTCATCGCGCCGTGGCGGCTGTGGGACCTCAACTCGCGCTCGAGCTTGATCGACTACGCGCGCAAGCATGGCATCCCGGTCCCGGTGACCAAGGCGAAGCCTTACAGCACCGACCGCAACCTGTTTCATATCAGCTACGAAGGCGGCATTCTCGAAGATCCCTGGAAAGAGCCGCCGGCGGACATGTTTGTCTGGTGCCGGCCCGTCGAGAAGGCGCCGAACCGAGCCGAGTACATTGAGATCGATTACCGGCGCGGCGATCCCGTGGCTCTAAATGGGCGCAAGCTTTCGCCCGCCAACCTGCTTGCCCGCCTCAACGACCTTGGGGCTAAGCATGGCATCGGCCGCGTCGACATCGTCGAGAACCGCTACGTAGGCATGAAGTCGCGCGGCGTCTACGAAACTCCCGGCGGCACCCTGTTGCACGCCGCGCACCGGGCGCTTGAATCGATTACCATGGACCGGGAAGTGATGCGGCTGCGCGATTCGCTGATGCCGCGTTACGCGGAAATGATTTATTACGGCTACTGGTTCGCCCCGGAGCGGGAAATGCTGCAAAAAGCGATCGACGCTTCCCAGGCCAACGTCACCGGCCGGGCGCGCCTCAAGCTCTACAAGGGCAACGTCATCGTCGTCGGGCGAAAATCGGATACCTCGCTGTACGATTCCGACGTGGCGACCTTCGAGGCCGACCAGGTCTACCGCCAGAGCGACGCCGGCGGCTTCATCCGGCTCAATGCTTTGCGCCTCCGGTTGCAGCGGCTCAGCCGGACCAAACGACGGCGTTGAAGAATTTTAGGCGCTTACTTACGTTGGAAATGTTGAACAGAACGACTCCAGGAGAATTTATCCCGCCAAGGCGCAAAGGCGCAAAGTTAAGAATATTTTCCGAATTCTCCGAACTTGGCGTCTTGGCGTCTTTGCGGGAGACATGGTTTTTCCGATCTCTTCTTCGTTTCAGAATTTCAAATACTTTTGGCTAGAATTAATGGTTCAATCCAAAATCGAAAATCGAAAATCCAAAATTATGAGGGGAGAAGGGGTGGCTCAGCGGAAAAAGCTCTGGGGCGGGCGGTTCGGCGCGGCGACATCGTCTGCCGTGGAGGCGTTTACCGCGTCGGTGGACATCGACGCACGCCTCTACCGCCACGACATCGTCGGGAGCATCGCGCATGCCAGGATGTTGGCACGTCAACGCATCATCACGGCGCGTGATGGTCAGAAAATTGTCCGCGGATTGAAGGCGGTCGAGCGGGAGATCAATCAAGGGCGTTTCCGTTTTTCCCCGGCGGATGAAGACGTCCATATGAACGTCGAACGGCGGCTAACCGAAAAAATCGGCGCGGTGGGCGGCAAGCTCCACACCGCGCGCAGCCGCAATGATCAAGTCGCCCTCGATATGCGCCTTTATCTGCGCGACGAGCTTACGGCGATCATGGAAAGCCTGGGGGCGCTCAAGCGCGAGTTCGCCCGCGCGGCGAAGCGGAACCTCGACGTCGTCATGCCCGGCTACACCCATCTCCAACCGGCGCAGCCGGTGCTGTTCGCGCACCATTGGCTGGCCTACTGGGAAATGCTCGGGCGCGATGAAGAGAGGTTTGCCGGTTGCCAGGAGCGCGTCAACGTGCTGCCGCTCGGTTCGGGAGCGCTGGCGGGCACGACGCTGCCCATCGACCGGGCTTACGTTGCTCGCTTGCTCGGCTTCCCGCGCATCTCGCGGAACAGCATCGACGCGGTGAGCGACCGGGATTTTGTTCTCGAGTTTCTCTCCGCCTCGGCGATTCTCTTTGTCCATCTGAGCCGCCTGGCGGAGGAGTTGATCTTGTGGTCGAGTCAGGAATTCGGATTCGTCGAGTTGCCGGACCGTTACTGCACCGGTAGCTCCATGATGCCGCAGAAAAAAAATCCCGACGTACTCGAGTTGATTCGTGGCAAGACCGGGAGGGTGTTCGGCCATTTGCAGGCTTTGCTGACGATCATGAAAGGACTCCCACTGGCGTACAACCGCGATCTCCAGGAGGACAAGATTCCGCTCTTTGACACGGTGGACACGGTGAAGTCGAGCCTGGAGATGGCGCGTGATATCGTCCGCGGCTTGAAAGTGAACCGCGGCCGCATGCTCGGCGCGGCCCAGGACGGCTTCATGAACGCGACGGATCTGGCGGATTACCTGGCGCGCCGGGGGGTACCCTTTCGCGCCGCCCATCAAGTGGCGGGGAAAATCGTCCGGCATTGCATCGACCACGGCCGGCGAATCGAAGAAGTGCCGCTCTCGGAGCTCAAGCGTTTTTCTGCTAGATTTGAAAAGGATGTTTACCGTTATCTGTCGGTGGATTCGATGGTACAGCGGCGGCGCTCGGCGGGCGGCACCGCGCGGGCCAACGTGCTGCGTCGCTTGAAGGAGTTGGGAGTATGAATAGGACAGGCAAGAGGCAGCAGGCAAGAGGCAACAGGGAAATCCGATTGATATTTATTTTCTATGGTCTAATGCTTCTGGCCTTCGGCCTTCACTTATCGGGCTGCGGCAAAAAAGGCAATCCGCTGGCGCCGGAGTTGGTCATCCCGGAAACGATCAGAAATCTCACCGTGCGCCAGGATAAGGCGGGAGTGGCGCTCACCTGGAGCCGGCCCGAGCGCTACGTGGACGGCAGGGCGCTTACCGATATGACCAGTTTCGTGATTTTTCGCAAGGACATTTCGCCCAGCTGCGCCGATTGCCCGGTGGCCTACCGCCCGCTCACCACCGTGGACGTCGAAGACCAAGAAAAATTTATCAAGCAAAAGCAGTATCGGTTCGTCGACGAGCAGGTGCAGCCGAAGGCAATCTATCGCTATCGCATCTCGTCTCAGTTGAAAGACGGTTCGCTCAGCGAACCCTCCAATGAAGTTGAAATTACCCGGGGCCCATAATGCATTATTTTGAATACCGCAACGGGGAAATGCACGCCGAGGGTGTGCCGCTCAAGCGTATTGCCAAAGAGGTTGGCACGCCGGCTTACATTTACAGCCTGGCGACCCTGCGGCGCCACTATCAGGTCTTCGACCGCGCCTTCGCGCAGGTCCGCCACATCGTTTGTTTTTCCGTCAAAGCCAATTCGAACCTGGCCCTGCTGCGCTTCTTTGCCAATGAGGGAAGCGGTTTCGACATCGTGTCCGGCGGCGAATTGTTTCGCGCGCTGAAAGCCGGCGCGGATCCGAGCAAGATCGTCTTTTCCGGCGTCGGCAAGAAAAAGGAAGAGATCGAGTACGCACTCAATGCTGGCATCCTGATGTTCAACGTTGAATCCGAGCCGGAGCTGGTCGCGCTCAACGAGATCGCCGGCGGCATCGGCAAGAAAGCGCCCATCAGCCTGCGCATCAATCCGGATGTCGACCCGCAAACCCATCCTTACATCTCCACCGGGATGAAAAAGGCCAAGTTCGGCGTCGATATCACGAAATCCATCGACATGTACAAAAGGGCCGCGGCTTTTAAGAATATCGACGTCGTCGGCGTCGATTGCCACATCGGCTCCCAGCTCACCTCGGTGGCACCGTTCGTCGACGCGCTGGCCAAGGTGCGCGAGTATCTGGACCGCATGCTGGTGGGTGAAATGAAAAAAGAAGGGGCGCAGATACGCTATCTCGATCTCGGCGGCGGGCTCGGCATCAATTACCACGACGAAACGCCGCCGCTGCCGGACGAATATGCCAAGGCGATCATCCAGGGGTTGGAGGGTCTCGACATCACGCTGATTCTGGAACCGGGCCGGGTGATCGTCGGCAACGCCGGCATCCTGCTCACCGAAGTCCAGTATGTCAAGGAGACCGACGCCAAGACATTCGTCATCGTCGACGGCGGCATGAACGACCTCATCCGGCCGGCGCTTTACGGTTCCTACCAGGCGATTCAGCCGGTGGTGGAAAGCAGAGCCGAAAAAATCGTTGCCGACGTGGTCGGCCCAATTTGCGAGAGCGGCGACTTCTTCGCCAGGGACCGGGAGATCAGCCGGCCAGAGCGCGGCGATCTCCTGGCGGTCATGAGCGCCGGCGCTTACGGGTTCACCATGGCTTCCAATTACAATTCCCATCCCAAGCCGCCCGAAGTGCTGGTCGACGGCGAGCGCTATTACGTCGTGCGCAAACGGGAAAGCCTCGACGACTTGATCAACGGTGAAGTGATTCCCGCGGTCCTGCAGTAAGGATAAATGCAGATTTCAAAATGCAAAATTTGGGAGTTTGGAAATTTGAGATTTGCAATTTACATTTTTCATTTTGCATTTGGCCGGAGGTGATCGGGTTCGAAGGTGCAGGAGATGGAGCTGCAATTCACCAAGATGCACGGGGCGGGCAACGATTTTGTCTTTGTCGATTGTCTGAAGAAAGATGTGCCGAATCTCGGCGCCGTTGCGGGAAAGCTCTGCGACCGCCGTTTCGGCATCGGCGCCGATCAGCTCCTGACCGTCCATCCCTCCAAGGTCGCCGACTTCAAGATGGAGATCTACAATGCCGACGGCAGCCAGGTGGAAATGTGCGGCAACGGCATCCGCTGTTTCGCCAAGTACGTCTACGATCACGGCATCACCAAAAAACGCGAGCTCGAAGTCGAAACGCTGGCGGGCATCATTCGACCGCGCATCGTCGGAGAAATGGTCGAGGTCGACATGGGCGAGCCGATCCTCGATGGGCGCAAGATTCCCGTCGGCGCCGACGGCCGGATTGTCAATTACCCGTTGACCGTGGACGGCGCGACTTACGAGGTCACCTGCGTCTCGATGGGCAATCCGCACTGCGTCGTCTATCTCGCCGATATCGACTCGCTTGATTTGGCAAAGATCGGGCCGAGGTTCGAACACCACCCGTTCTTTCCCAAGCGGGTCAACACGGAATTCATTAGAATTCTCAACCCGGCGGAGGTAAGAGTGCGCGTGTGGGAGCGCGGCGCCGGCGAGACCTGGGCATGCGGTACGGGCGCGAGCGCGGTGGGCGTGGCCGGCGTGCTCACGGGCCGGACGGAGCGGGAAGTCACGGTTCATCTCAAAGGCGGCGATCTTTTGATCGAGTGGCGCGACGACAACCGCGTCTATATGACGGGTGGGGCGGAGGAGGTGTTTCAAGGGACAGTCACTGTTTAGTTGACATTTCCTGGTCAACGCGAGTAGAGCGGAGTAGATCGATGCGACCCAGCAACAAGCGCTTTTTCTACTTTGTCTCCTGTATTTTTGGCTGGGGCACGATCCTGGCTGGGTGTACGACTGCTCCTCAGGTACTCACGATTTCGTCAACATCCGATGCGGTTACTCCGCCGCCCTCCGGAAGCAAAGATTACGCCCAGACTTTGGCCGCTATCGCGTCCGTGATGTCTCGCGATTTTAAGTTGCCTGTCGTCGATGTATCGGTGACTGTATACCCGTCCCAGTCTTCATATGAGTCTGGTGTAGTCGCTAATGCCGGAAGAGACCGTGAACGACTGCAACAACAACTTGGATCCGGCGCAAAGCTACCTTCAGAAGCGGAATTTGTCGATTCGCTGCGGAGATTGGCGGTCAGTTCTTCCGCGGTTGGAAATTATAGAAAAGTACTTGTGAACGATTCGCATGCATCAAGACTCCGCTGGCAGGAATGGGTTCGGCTCTTGGCTCACGAATTAACTCACAGCGCACAAAGTGAGCTGATAAACGGCCGGCTCGCCAGTGCAGATCAGTGGCTTCGTGAAGGGTTTGCCGAGTGGGTTGGATACACAGTTGCAGATAAATTTGGTGCGGAGAGTTTTGCAAAGAGCCGGCAAAGCGTTATAGATCTCATTGCGACTGCGAGGTCCTATCAGACTTTTCCTAGCTTAAATCAACTGGCGAGGAACTCCGACTGGGTTACATGGTTGCGGACTTTAGGGCGTGCAGGTACTTACGGACAGGCGTTAATTGCGGTAGACGTTTTGATCGAGCAGAAAGGAATCGAAACGGTGGTCGACTACTTTCGTCTTTTTGAAAAGGTCAACAATCGCGAAAAGAATTTTTTGACCGCTTTCGGCGAGACTCTATCGACCTTCGACGAGAGATTTAGCAGACACCTTGGGGTTCTTATCGGGAGATAGTGAATTGGGGCCATTCAGTAAAGGAGCGATATGATGTTTAGCGGATCGATGGTGGCGTTGGTGACGCCGTTCAAGAACGGTGAGGTCGATTGGCAGAGCCTGGAAGGCTTGGTCGCGTTCCACCTTGAGAGCGGCACCCACGGCATCGTGCCCTGCGGCACGACCGGTGAGTCGGCGACGCTGAGTCATCAGGAACATGATGAGGTTATCAAGGCGGTTATCAAGGCCGTCAATAAAAAAGTCCCGGTGATCGCGGGAACCGGTTCCAATTCCACCGCCGAGGCGGTGCGCTTGACCCGGGAAGCCGAGAAGTCCGGCGCCGACGGCGCGCTGATGATTTCCCCCTATTACAATCGCCCCACGCAAGAAGGGATTTACCAGCACTACAAGAAAGTCGCGTCGGAGGTCGGCATTCCGATTATCATCTACAACATCCCGGGGCGCACCGGCTCGAAGATCGAGCCGGAGACCCTGGCCCGTCTTGCCGAGATCAAAAACATCGCCGGAGTGAAAGAGGCAACGGGCTCCGTCGACCAGGCGATCGACGTGCTCCGCCTTTGCGGCGACCGTCTGGCGGTGTTTTCGGGCGAGGATTCGCTTATTTTTTCCTTGATGGCGCTGGGCGGTAAGGGTGTCATTTCGACGGTGGCCAACGTTGCGCCCAGGGAAACCGTGCAACTCGCCGAAGCCTGTCTCGCGGGCAATTGGGAGAAAGGACGCGACTGGCAGTTCAAGCTCATGCCGCTGATTCGCGCCGTCTTCATCGAGACCAATCCGATTCCGATCAAAACCGCGCTCTCGCTCATGGGCAAGTGCACCGGCGAGCTGCGTCTGCCGCTGACGCCGATGGGCGAGGGCAATTTAGGAAAACTCAGGCAGGCGATGGCCGATTTCGGCCTGCCGGTGAATTGAATGTTGGGCATTATCATTTGCGGGGCGGCGGGTCGGATGGGAAGCACGCTAGTTCGTCTCGTCCGCGAGAGCGGCGCGATGAAGGTCGTGGGCGCTATTGAATTCGCCGGCAGCCCGCAGCTCAAAAAAGACGCCGGTGAAATAGCCGGTGTGGGCAGCATCGGCGTCCCGATCACGGCGCAACTTTCGCCGCTCCTAAAAGGGCAGGTCGTCATCATCGAATTCAGCACGCCGGCAGCGACTCTCGAACATGTAAGGCTTGCCGCCGAGAAAAAGATTCCCATCGTCATCGGCACCACCGGATCCGACCAAAAACAGTTGGATGAAATTAAAAAACTCTCGCGCCGCACGCCGATACTGCTCTCCGCCAACATGAGCCTGGGCGTGAACCTCCTGGTCAGTCTTCTGGGCAAAGTCGCCAGGACTCTCGGTGATGACTACGACGTCGAGATCATCGAAGCTCACCACCGCTTCAAGAAAGACGCGCCGAGCGGCACGGCTCTGGCGTTAGGCCGTTCTGTGGCTCAGGGGCTTAACCGCGACTTGGATAAGGTTGGCGTCAACGGCCGCAAAGGGATCGTCGGGGAGCGGACCAAGCAAGAAATCGCCATGCTCTCGGTGCGCGCCGGCGACATCGTCGGTGATCATACGGTCATATTCGGCGGCATCGGCGAGCGTCTCGAATTCATCCACCGCGCCCACAGCCGCGAGACCTTCGCCCACGGCGCCCTGCGCGCCGCCCAGTGGCTCGCCAGACAGAAACCGGGGCTTTACGGCATGCAGGATGTGCTGGGAATGTAGTCGCTCCGATAATCTGCGCTGTAACTGTCATCGGCTTCTCTTCGCGAAATGGCGTCAAAAACGGCGCGCGCGAACAATGTCATGGCAAAACTGCCGGGCTAGAAATTTTCTTTTAGTGACGGTATTCTGATACCAACAGGGAAGGTGCTGCTATGGCCGTTGAAAAAGTCACGTTTACATTACCCGAAGAGTTGGTACGGCGATTGGAAAAAGTTCCGGCGGGTCAGAGAAGCATGCTGGTCAAGCAGGCCGTCGAAAAGGAGCTGGACCGGCAAGCGGCGGTTGCAAGGCTCAAGAGGATGAAAAGCAAGACGGCCTGGAACGAGAAGAATCACCCCAATCTTGTCACTCCCGATGACTTCGCAAGATATCGTCCGATCAAGAGCCGCCTCACGGGATGAGCGTGCTGCTCGATACTAATTTCCTGATAGGGCTTCTGCGAGGAGTCCAACTCTACTGGGAATACCTGGAACAATTGTTGGAGCAGACAGCGCCGATGATTTCGACGGTAACGCGCGCCGAGATCTACGCAGGGTGCCATCCATCCGAATCGGCGGAAACCGAACGGGTCTTGAGTTTATTCAGGGCCGTGCCAATCGACGGGGAGATCGCCGACCTGGCCGGTCGGTTTGTCTACCGATTTGCCCGACGCGGCCTCACTCTCCATTTGGAGGACGCCATGATTGGCGCAACGGCGGTGAAAGAACAGTTGATTCTGATTACGCGAAACGTGGATCACTTCCCGATGTTGTCTTTAGGCAGAGATCTCATTCAGTTTCCAACTCGATAATAGTTTCAGGAGTAATGTCTTTTACCGCTTTCAATGTACGAGGTTAATTGATGGTCGACATGGACAAGATCGTGTCGCTGTGCAAGCGGCGCGGGTTTATTTTTCAATCGAGCGAGATTTACGGCGGCACAGGTTCCTGTTGGGACTACGGGCCGCTTGGCGTCGAGCTTAAAAACAACGTCAAACGTTTGTGGTGGCGCGACAGCGCGCAGGCGCGCTCGGACATGGTGGGGCTCGACTCCTCGATCCTCATGCATCCCCGGGTTTGGCAGGCGAGCGGCCATCTGGATCATTTCACCGACCCGATGGTTGATTGCCGGGCGTGCAAAAAGCGTTTTCGGTCGGACAAGATCGACGACGATACCTGGGTCCACTACTGCGCGGCCACCAAGGGGAACAAGTTCAGCGTGCTTGGCGGCGAAGCCTGCAAACACTGCGGCAGCAAGCGGACTCTCTGTCCCGCCTGCGGCAAGGGCGAGCTTACCGACCCCCGTCAGTTCAATCTCATGTTCAAAACCTTCATGGGGCCGGTGGAAGACGATGCCGCGGTAACTTATTTGAGACCGGAAACCGCCCAGGGCATCTTCGTCAACTTCGACAACGTGCTGCAGTCCATGCGCATGAAGCTGCCCTTCGGCATCGCCCAGATCGGCAAATCGTTCCGCAACGAGATCACGCCGGGCAATTTTACTTTTCGCACGCGCGAATTCGAACAGATGGAGATCGAATTTTTCGTCATGCCGGGAACGGACGAGGAGTGGCACCAGCGCTGGATCGACGAGCGCTTCGCCTGGTATCCGCGCTACGGCATGCGCCAAGAGAACCTGCGCCTGCGCGAGCATGAGAAGGATGAGCTGGCGCACTACGCCAAGCGCACCGCCGACATCGAATATCTTTTCCCCATGGGTTGGAGCGAGCTGGAGGGCATCGCCAACCGGACGGACTTCGACCTCAAACAACATGCCCAGTTCAGCGGCAAGGCGCTGGAATATTTCGACGAGGAGAGCAAGCAGAAAATCGTTCCGTACGTGATCGAGCCTTCGGCGGGCGCCGACCGAGCCACCCTCGCCTTTCTCGTCGACGCCTATCATGAAGAAGAGGTCAGGGGCGAAAAGCGCGTGGTCTTACGATTTCACGCCGAGATCGCGCCGCTCAAGATCGCGGTCTTGCCCCTGCTAAAAAAGAACGACCGGATCGTCGAGACGGCGAAGAAACTCACCGCGGATCTCCGCAAACGCTGGCATGCCGTCTACGACGACACCGCGTCCATCGGGCGGCTTTACCGCCGCCAGGACGAAGTCGGCACGCCCTTTTGCGTCACGGTGGACGTGCAGACGGTGGGCGACGAGAAAGCCGCGGCCGATGACAAGGTCACGATCCGCGACCGCGACACCATGGAACAGGTGCGCGTGCCCGTCGGCAACCTGGAGCCCGTGATGGGCGATCTCATGGCGGGCCAGTGGGGCGTGGTGGCGGGCCAGTGCGGGTTGGTCAAAAATTAGGGCTCTTCAGGCTTCTGTGCGGGTAACTGGCCCTATTACCTTGATTTCGTTCACCACGATGATCACAGCGCGGTGGAGCCGCAACCAAAACGAAACTGCAACTTTTACCACGAAGGTCACGAAGAGCACGAAGTTAAGAAGTTTAGAAATATCTAATTTCCGAAACCTTCGTGCTCTTCGTGTCCTTCGTGGTGATGACTCTTTTACACTAAATCCGGAAAAACCAAAATTAGCGTGGAGAGCTCGGCCTTCTCGCGAAAAGGAACTCAAATATTCTCCGCCATTACTACCGCGTCAAGTTTCTCGTTGACCGCTATCGCCGTTTTCTGATCTTAGGCGTCCTCTCGCTTGTCGCCACCGACTTTGCCGGCATGGCCCTTCCCTGGCTGATCAAGGAAGGGATCGATTCCGTTCTGAACAAAGGCGCGCCCATGCCCTCGCCGTTCAAGTATCCCCTGCTGCTTCTGGCAGCCGCGGCCGTTCAGGGCTTATTTCGCTACTGCTGGCGCATCAATATCCACGGCTTCTCGCGGCGCTGCGAAGCCGAGCTGCGCGATCGCGTCTTCGCCCATTTGCAGAAGCTGCCGGTCAGTTACTTCCAGCACACCAAGACCGGCGATCTGATGTCGCGCCTGACCAACGACATTCACGCGGTGCGCGAGCTGATGGGCTTTGGGTCGCTCGCCATCGTCGATGCCCTGGTGGTGCTCGTCTTCAGCTTGGGTCTGATGATCGCCATCGACCCGTGGCTCACCCTATGGTCGATGTTGGCGATGCCGACGATCACGGTGGTGGTGCGTTTCTTCGGGCGCCATATCTTTCGCTGGTCGCGGGACACCCAGGAGCAGTTGAGCGTCATGAGCGCCTATGTGCAGGAAAATCTCTCCGGCATTCGCGTCGTCCAGGCCTACGCGCAGGAGCAAAACCAGATTCAAGGCTTTGACACCATCAGCACCGACTACCGGCGCAAAACCATGTGGCTGGCGACGCTCTGGGGGATCTTCTGGCCGCTCATGCAGGTGCTCGCTGGCATCGCCGCGACCATCGTCCTGTGGCTCGGCGGGCGGCAGGTGATGCAGGGGACGATGACACTGGGCGAATTCGTCGCCTTCAACGGTTACCTCGCGATGCTCACCTGGCCGCTGATGGCGATCGGCTACACGGTCAACCAGTATCAGCGCGGCACCGCGGCCCTCTCCCGGCTGTGCGAAGTGCTCGACGTGCCGGTCTCGCCGCGCTATCTCACGGAATCTTCCCCGGTCTCGCTCGCCGGCGACGGCGCCATCGAATTCCGCAATCTCACCTTTGCCCATGGGGCGGCGCACGCGCCGGTGTTGAAGAATATCAGTCTTAAAATTCCCGCGGGAAAGATTTGCGGCATCGTCGGCGAAACCGGCTCGGGCAAGAGCACGCTGGTGAGCCTGCTGCTGCGGCTCCACGAGCCTCCGGACCAAAGCGTGTTCGTCGACGGCGTCGATATCAAGCGCCTGCCCGTCCACCGACTGGAAGCCGCCGTCGGCTATGTCTCGCAGGATATTTTTCTTTTCTCCGGCACGGTGCAGGAAAACATCCTCTTCGGCGCGGCCAACGGCGAATCCAAAAATGTCGAAGAAGCAGCGCGGATCGCGCAACTGCTGCCGACGATTCGCTCCTTCAGCGCCCAGTTCGATACCGTTATCGGCGAGCGCGGTGTGCGCCTGTCGGGCGGGCAAAAACAACGCACCGCGCTGGCGCGAGCGATCATCAAGAATCCGCCGATCCTGATTCTTGACGACGCCTTTTCGAGCGTGGATGTCGAAACCGAAGAAGAAATACTCCGAGAACTCAGGCAGTTCATGAAGGGCCGCACGACCTTGCTCATCTCCCACCGGATTTCCACGGTGCGCGAGGCCGACATGATCGTCTATCTGCGCTCCGGGGCAGTGATCGAGCAGGGCGGCCACGAAGAGCTGCTCGCCCGTCGCGGACCTTACTACCAATTGTTCCAGCGCCAGCGGCTGGTGCGCGAAGTCGAAGTTATGAGTCACGAGGAACAACGGCCGTGAGCGAAGCGCTGCACACCGATGATGAGATCCTCGGCAAGGCCTACGACGCGCGCTTGATGGCGCGCATGCTGCGCTACCTGCAGCCTTACTGGAAGCTGCTGGCGGTTTCGTTTAGCTTTCTGTTGCTTCACACCGCAACCCAACTGCTGGGTCCTTACATCACCAAGGTCGCCATCGACCGCTACATCGCCCACCGGGACGTTGGCGGATTGGATCTCATGGCGCTCGCCTACCTCGGCGTGGCCCTTCTCGGTTTCATATTTCTCTTCGTCCAGACCTACACCACCGAATACACCGGCCAGCGCGCCATGCACGATCTGCGTATTGAGATTTTCACCCACCTGCAAAAGCAAGACATGGCCTACTTCGACCGCAATCCGGTGGGGCGGCTGATGACCCGCACCATCAACGACGTGGAAACGCTCAACGAGTTGTTCAGCACCGGCGTGGTCGGGCTGCTGGGGGACCTGTTCATCGTCTTTGGCATCGCCGGGGCGATGTTGTGGCTCAATTGGCAACTCGCTCTGGTTTGCCTTGCCGCGTTTCCGCTGATCCTTTATTTAAGCCGCTTCTATCGCCGCCGGGCGCGGGAAGTGTACCGCGAAAGCCGTCTGATCCTGGCCCGGCTCAACGCCGGACTGCAGGAAAATATCGCCGGGGTGGCCACCATCCAGGCCTTCGGCCAGGAAGAAAAAATGTACCGGCGATTCCAGGAAATCAATCTGGGTTATCGAAACGTGCTCCTGCGCAGCGTGCGCTACAACGCGGTGTTCTTTCCGATCATCGAGATTTTCAGCGCGCTGACCATCGGCCTCCTGCTCTGGTACGGCGGCGGCCTGGTGGTGCAAAATGTCGTCGAGGCCGGCGTTATCGTGGCGTTCATCCAGTATATCCAACGGATGTATCACCCGATTCGCGACCTCGCCGAGAAATACAATATCATGCAGGCCGCCATGGCTTCCTCGGAACGGGTCTTCAAGCTGCTCGACACGGCGGAAACAATCAAAAACCCCGCGCGGCCCAAGAGCGTCGAGCGCATGCGCGGCGAAATCGAATTCAAGAACGTCTGGCTCTCCTACCGTCCGGGGGAGCCGGTGCTGAAGGACATCTCGTTTCACATTCGCCCCGGTGAAAAGGTCGCGCTGGTGGGCGCCACCGGCGGCGGCAAGACCTCGATCATTTCCACGCTCTGCCGTTTTTACGATATCGAGCGCGGCGCGATTTTGATCGACGGCGTGGAGATCCGCGAATGGGACAAGCAAGCGCT